>JAAVHP010000023.1 GCA_014799665.1 Clostridiales bacterium | reverse complement strand
GGATGGTACGACTACACATCCGCCAACACCTACGGACACGCCCCTGAGCGCGAATGCATCATCGGCGTATATCGCCTCACGATGAAATCCAACTCCGACAACTTCCGTCAGAGTTCGATTCAGGGAGTTATGAAACGTATCAAAGCCAAAGGTGCCACCGTCATCATCTACGAGCCCACGCTCGAAGACGGCACCACCTTCTTCGGCTCGCGCGTAGTGAATGATTTGGAAGAATTCAAGCGTCTCTCCCAAGCCATCCTCGCCAACCGCAACAGCTCCGACCTCTCCGATGTAGAAGAAAAAGTCTATACCCGCGACCTATTCGCAAGAGACTGATCTCCCGGAAAGTCCTCATCCCCGACTGATCTCCCGTATAGCCTTCATCTCTGACATATCCTCTTCGGAAGTTTACCGCGCAGCCGTTTGTTTTCAGTGCGCGAACCTTCGGTTCGCCAATCTCCTTTTAATAAGGATTTATCTAAAAGAAAGTAAATTAAGAGCTGAATAAAATAATGATGCACTCATTATTAGAGCCTTTCTATCTTATATAGTAAACCATATAGTATATGAATGAAAATAAAATTATAACGGTCACATCACCGTTACTCCCCGATCTCAATGAATTTAATGCAATGCTTAAGGAGATATGGGATAGCAAGTGGATTACAAACAACGGCTCTTTCCATCAGCGTCTTGAAAAAGAATTAGCTGAATATCTTGGTGTCCCATTCCTGAGCCTCTTTACAAATGGAACTCTTCCGCTGATAACAGCTCTACAGGCTCTTAGAATCACAGGAGAGGTCATCACGACTCCCTACAGTTTCGTAGCCACCACCCATTCCCTTTGGTGGAATGGAATAAGACCGGTGTTTGCTGATATAGATCCCAATACAGGGAACCTTGATCCTCATAAGATAGAAGCAGCTATTACCCCTAAGACCACAGCAATTATGCCTGTGCATGTATATGGCAATCCTTGTGATACAGAAGCCATTCAGGCAATAGCAGATAAATATGGCCTGAAGATTATTTATGATGCCGCGCATGCCTTTGGTGTCAAAGTCAATGGCGAATCAATTCTCAACGCAGGTGATCTCTCCACCCTATCTTTCCATGCCACAAAGACTTACAATACAATTGAGGGGGGTGCGCTCGTTTGCCATGATGCTAAAACGAAACAGCGTATCGACTATCTTAAGAACTTTGGGTTTGCAGGGGAAACCGAGGTGGTGGCTCCGGGAATCAACTCGAAGATGGATGAGCTGAGATCTGCTTACGGTATCCTTAACTTGCACCAGGTGGATAAGGCTATAGCAGAGCGTCATAAGGTTTCGGATATTTATAGAAAGGAACTCGCTGATGTTCCCGGTATTTCTTTCTTTAACGAACGTCCAAATGTAACATATAACTATTCCTACTTCCCGATTTTCGTGGATGCCGAGAAATATGGGATGTGCAGGGATGAGCTTTATTTCAAGATGCGGGATGATAATGTGCTTGGTCGTCGCTACTTCTATCCGTTGATCAGCACTTTCACAACCTATAGAGGACTGCCTTCTGCAGCTCCGTCAAATCTTCCTGTTGCAACCCGGATGGCTGATCAGGTGATCTGTCTCCCTATGCATCATGCGTTATCTGAGGGGGATATTGAGAGAGTCTTGACATGTATAAAAAAATGACTCTACTTGTAAGACAATGACATCTTTTTATAGCGAAGAGGAACTGAAAAATTTAGGATTAAAATCCTATGGTAAGAACGTGCTCATCAGCAGGAAGTGCTCCATCTACGGAGCTTCAAACATTTCAATAGGTGATAATGTTAGAATCGATGATTTCTGTATCCTTTCCGGTCATATAACTTTAGGATCCCATATCCATATTTCAGCGTACGTTGCGTTATATGGTTCAATGGGTATTGAGCTTGAAGACTACACAGGAATTTCACCTCGCTCAACAATCTACAGTGCGATGGATGATTTTTCCGGAGAATATCTTATTGGTCCTATCCATCCTGAAGAAAAAACAAATGTTACGGGAGGCAAAGTGACATTAAGAAAATTCTCACAAATAGGTTGCAACTCTGTGATTTTTCCTGATATTACAATTGAGGAAGGAGGAATTGTAGGAGCCATGAGCATGGTAAAGGAGAATGTGCCGGCATGGAAAATAGTAGCTGGCATACCTGCAAAGGTTGTCAAAAGCAGGAAAAAAATAAATTTGGAGATAGTTGGAGGTTGAAAAGTGAATATGGATAAATTAAGGATCTTAAATATTGTATCCGATGAGAAATTCATTGATAATGTCATCAATTTCCATGATCTTTCCAAAGAAAATGCAGACCATTCTTATTCAATTGTAGGTAATGATTCAAATGAACTAAGATTCGTAAAACAAAAGGATAGGATTAATCGAATATCAACCGAGAAATTTTTAGAATACTTAAATGATAATTTCTTTGATGCGATAATATTGCATAATTTACTTGTATCTCCTTTGGAACTACTACCCTTAATTCCATCGCACATAGCAATTATATGGTCAGCCTGGGGTTATGATCTATATCAGTATCCTGCCGATTATCCTTTAATTGAACTTAATAACGTATATCGTACGGCGACTGTAAAAGAGTTAAAAAAACAGCAAACAGCAACTCTAAAGGGATGGCTAAAGTTTTATCTAAAAAAAATACCTGTTGTAAAGAGGCTGCATTATTATAAACTACGCAAACTATTGCTTTCTGCTGTTAAAAGAATTGATTTCTTTACATGTGTTCTTTCTTCCGAATATGAACTAGCAAAAAAAATCAAGGGATTTAAGGCTGAATACGTAGAATATAAATACTATGATCCATCTCGCTTTGGCTCCGCAATTCCTGATTATGTAAAGAATCAGAATATTCTAATTGGCAATTCGGCAAATCCAAGCAATAATCACTTGGATATCTTCGAAAAGCTCCAAAGTCTTGGAATCAAAGAGAGGGAATTGATTATACCAATCAATTATGGGGGAAGTGAGGTCTGGAGAGACACCATTCAACATAAGGCTAATGAATTAGACGATATCAGCCTAAATATAATATGTGACTATATGCCTGTGTCCGACTATTATAATTTGATTGGACATTGTGCCTATGCAATATTTTATCATGAACGTCAGCAGGCCATGGGAAACATCTATTTCCTATTGGAGACAGGCTGTAAAATATTTTTGTCTGAAACATCCACTACATACCGATATCTTAAAGAAAGGAATTTTTATGTCTATAGTGTTCAGACTGATTTGTCGATTGAGACTCTAAATCAGCCGTTAACGCCAAAGCAGATGGAAATGAATAGACAAATTGTTCGAAAACTTTATTCCGATAGAGATGAAGCGTTAAATGTGATGCAAAAGCTCTATGATAAATTGTGGAAGTGGAAATCTATTCATAACTCCTGATATTATCTTAATCTAAAACTTTCATGTCGATAGGAAAGGAGCTGACAAAAGGAGTGTTCTGGATTGCAGTGGCGAAGTATTCGGGCATTGTAATCTCATTGGTCATTACTGCAATCCTGGCACGTAATGTCTCGCCGGCGGCTTTCGGTACGATGGCTGTTGCCACTGTCATCATGGCGTTCCTCGACATCTTCTCCGATATGGGGCTTGGAGTGGCTATCATCCAGTTCAAGGATCTCACTAAGCATAATATCAGGTCGCTGTTCACCATCAGCGTCGGGTTGGCGATAGGATTGACATTGATTCTTTTCTTTTCAGCAGGTTCAATTGCGGATTTCTATAATGATGAGACCCTTGTGCCTGTAATACGCTGGCTCTGCATCTGCCTTTTCTTCAAGACACTGAATATCATACCAAATGGCATGATGTTGAAGAACAAGATGTTCCGTGCTATTGCTGTCCGGACCCTATGCTTTCAGGTGGTGAGCGGTGCATTTGCCTGCTGGATGGCCCTTCATGGATGGGGGATATATGCACTCTTGGTATCCCCTATAGTCTCTGCAGTCGGAGTTTTTGCATATAATTTTTACAACTTTCCGCAATGCCCGGTATGGCCTATAGATATGGAGGTTGTCAAAAGGGTCTGGAGTTATTCAATGTATCAGTTCCTTTTTTCATTCATCAACTATTTCTCTCGCAATGCCGACAAACTGATAATAGGGAAGTTCTTCTCGATGAAGGATCTTGGATATTACGACAAGTCATACCGTCTGATGCAGTTGCCACTCCAAAACATAACTTTTGTAATCACCCCGGTGCTTCATCCTATCCTATCCTCACTCCAGGATAATAAGGAGGAGCTTGCGGAAAAGAATATCCGGTTGACGCAGATTCTGTCGTGGATAAGTTTCCCGCTTGGAATATTCCTCTATTTCTGTGCCTCTCCAATCATAGTCATAATTTTTGGTAAGAATTGGCTTCCTGCCATTCCGGTGTTTGAGATCCTTGCCATATCTGTTCCATTGCAGATCATACTATCTACCTCAGGTTCACTCTTCCAGGCTGCAGGAAAGACCAACCATCTTTTCTATTGTGGCTTGCAAAGCGCAATATGCACCGTTGGTGCATTCATCATTGCGGCGGTATATTTCAGGACAATTGAATCTGTGGCATGGGCATGGGACATTGCATTGCTGATTAATTTCGTTATCAATTATTGGATAATGAACCGTTACACTTTACACTCCAAATCATGGCCTTTCTATAAGCAATTCTTGCCTCAGATCTTTAATTCGGCTGTAACGATAGTAATTGTTTTATTAGCAATTAAATTATGGACGCCTATTGAACCGATTTTACAGATATTATGGATTTTGATTGCAACGATATTGCCAACTTTAATAATGGCTACTGTTTTACACCAATATAATCCATTGGATATTTTTAGGGTAATTGGTAGAAAAATATTGAATAAGTAATTCAGAAAAATAAATGAACATATCGGGCTTTTTTAGAGAATTTTATAAAATGGGTTTTACCATGTCCAGCCAGCTCTCGGTTGACAGCATAGAAGAGATTGTCAGTCGAGACGTGGTCTGCAGGTTGTATCCATTGCCCTTCGAGCATTCTTCAAAGAGTCTATGAAATGTTAAGATGAGGGGAATATGGAGGCACGAAGAAAAGGTAAAGTCCCCGTTTCTCCAATATCTTTCTCATTTACTTCATATATTTGCTTTGGTGCACTTTAGCATTTTCAAGCACAATGAATGTGTCCTTCCTTATTGTAAGGGAGAATCTGTCAAGGAAATCCGCGATGCGCTTGGATGTCATGCTTTCGGTGGTGCTGCAACCATGGTACCGACTGCCGTAGTCAATTATTCCCCAGATGTTGAGTCTTGCACTCCTGTCATATGGAACGGTGATGTTTTCACAGGGAAACTGCAAGCCATATATTGCTAAAACTAATGAGTATAAAGGATAAAATATATAGCACTCTTATTCCAGTATCCCATTATTTTAAAGAAATAATTTGGAAATATAAGTGGTTTAAGGCTCCATCCAATAAATCTTCTTTTAAGGGAATCATTAGTTGTGTAGATGGAAGGGTTTGGCATGGAGGTATGTGTGATCGGTTCAAGGGTATAATTTCATCATTTGCATATTGTAAACAGAATAATATTGATTTTCGAATAAAATATACATATCCATTTGAGCTATCAGAATATCTAATACCTAATAAATATGATTGGATTCTTAAAGATAATGAATTTTCGGAAAATATAAAAGAATCTGATATTTTGTATTTAATAGCTGAAAAGTATTCAAATCGTTTTAAAATACCAAAGAGAAAACAAATTCATGTATATGCAAATAGAGATTATATAAAAGATGAAGATCCACATAAATGGGGGGATTTATTTAATGAGCTTTTTAAACCGTCTTTAAAACTGCAAGATGCAATCACAAGATTACATTTTGATGATTACATTGCTGTCGTGTTTAGATTCCAAAATCTAATAGGGGACTTCGAAGAATATTCTTTTTCAGCCTTACCGGAAGAAGAGAGAAATAAGCTATTAAGTAAATGCAAGCAGAGTGTTATTGACTTTAGAAATTCATATCCATTCTATAAGGTGTTGGTAACTTCTGACAGTAAAACTTTCTTAGATATTGTAAAGGATCTTGATGGGTGTTATACCATCCCTGGTGAGTTGGTACATATTGATGCCAAGGGTAGCAAAGATAAAAACGATGCATATTTAAAATCATTTGTAGATTTCTATATGATAAGTAAAGCTAAAAAAGTATTTTGTGTTGGTACTGACATTATGTATCCTTCTGAATTTCCCATGTATGCTGCTAAAATTAATAATGTAGAGTTTCAACGTGTTAGAATATAAAAATTGTGTATACTTATACTATAATAATTCCTCATTATAATATTCCGCATCTTCTTGAACGATTATTAAGGTCTATTCCGAAAAGAACAGATCTACAAGTTATTGTTGTTGACGATTGTAGCCCTAGGGATGCTAAATACAAATTAGACGCATTAAAAGACAATTTTCCTGTAGTGGAGTTCTACACAACTGAAAAAAATGGAGGGGGAGGAAAGGCAAGAAATATAGGAATGAAATACGCAAAGGGTAGGTATTTGATTTTTTCAGATGCAGATGATTATTTTACATCAGAATTTTCGGATATTTTAGAAGATTATTCAGGAAGTGACAATTATGATATTATTTTCTTTAATGCTAAATCTGTAGATTCCATTACATATCAACCCAAAGCAAGAGCAAATCATCTTGACGAGTTGATTAAACTGTCGGAAAGAGATTTAGAAAAAGGAAAAATAGCATTAAAGTATTTATTTGGGGAACCATGGTGTAAGATTATCAAAAGAGAAATAGTTATTAAAAATAAGATCTTTTTTGATGAAATACCTATCCACAATGATACCTTTTACTCATATATGGTTGGGTATTATGCAAAGGATATAAGGATAGATTCACGAATAGGATATGTTATTACCGAGCGTTCTGCTTCAGTATCAAAACAGCTTTCGGAAGAGAAATTGATAATAAGAGAAAAAGTGTTTTCAAGGAAAAATCAATTTCTCAAAAGAAATTATATACCAGTATTAGACCCTTTAATGTTTCTCCCTCTTTCTGATGCGATAAAGAAAAGAAATTTTAGACTTTTAAAGTTGTTATTGATAGCTGCTAAAGAAAATGGTTATTCAAAGTTTGCAATCTTTAAGGATTACTTAAGAATAAGATTAAAAGGGAAATTATTATGAAATATGACTATTTAATTGTTGGTGCTGGTCTCTTCGGCACAACATTCGCATATCTCGCAAATAAAGCAGGTAAGAAATGCCTTGTCATCGACAAGCGCTCCCATAGCGGAGGAAATATATATTGCGAAAATATTGATGGAATAAACGTTCACAAGTATGGTGCCCATATTTTCCACACTTCCGACAAGGAGGTATGGGATTTTGTGAATTCCATCGTTCCATTCAACCGATATACCAACTGCCCGGTGGCCCAAGCTCCGGATGGCAAGCTCTATAATCTCCCTTTTAACATGAACACATTCTATCAGATGTGGGGAGTGAAAACGCCGGAGGACGCGCAAAAGAAACTGGATGAACAGCGCTGGGAAGCTGTTGATAAAATGAAAGCCGAGGGGGTGGGTGAACCTCGTAATTTGGAAGAGCAAGCTCTGACTCTAATCGGCAGGGATATATATGAACAGCTTATAAAGGGTTACACGGAAAAACAGTGGGGGCGCAAATGCACAGATCTTCCTGCTTTCATCATCCGTCGCCTTCCTGTAAGGATGACCTTTGATAACAACTACTTCAACGATAGTTATCAAGGGATTCCAATCGGAGGTTACAACAAGCTCATTGACGGACTTCTTGAAGGAGTGGAGGTGAGACTGGAGAGTGATTTCTTCGACGATAGAGAAAAATGGGAGTCTATTGCAGATAAGATTGTCTTCACTGGGAAGATAGATGAATTCTACGGTTATCGTTATGGAAAATTAGAATACCGCACAGTCAGATTTGAGACAGAAGCTCTTGATAATCCCAATTGGCAGGGGAATGCTGTGGTGAATTACACTTCTGCCGATGTCCCATACACACGAATAATAGAACATAAGCATTTTGAGATGTTTGGCAATGCCGTTTATGAAAATCCCAAGACTGTAATTTCCCGAGAATATTCCACAGAGTGGAAAGATGGAATGGAACCGTTCTATCCCGTGAATGACGAGCGGAATCAGTACGTGTATGCAAAATATAAGGAGCTTGCAGACAAAGAGGGTAGGGTGATATTTGGTGGTCGCTTAGCCGAGTATAAATATTACGATATGGCTCCGATTATAGCTCAAGCTTTAATGAAATTTAATCAAGGATGAATTATAAAGAAGAGAAAGTTAAGGTTGTAGTCGCTTGTCATAAGAAAGACCCAAATATAAGATCTACGGAAATGTATTTTCCACTCCAAGTGGGAAAAAAATTACATGCTGATTTAGATTTGGGAATCCCCGGGGACAATACAGGGGAAAATATTTCAGATAAAAATGCCTCATATTGTGAATTGACTGCAATGTACTGGGCATGGAAGAATCTGCAGTCTGAGGATTATTTAGGTCTTGCTCACTATCGCAGATATTTTGATGTAGATGAATCAACAATTAGAAGGGAACTAAAAAAAGGGAATACATTGATCTCTAAGGAATATGTATCGGATGTTTCAAATTTGGTAAAGTTGGCATCATTTATAGGTCTTGAAGATACATATATTCTGCTTGATACACTATTGGACTTGTATCCCGAAATGAAGTCGTCGGTAATTGATTATTTCTGTAATTCTAATAAATATACAGTATTTAATATGCTGATAGCGCATCGGGAGGTCTATAACGAGTATTGTAGATTCTTGTTCCCTCTACTGGAGAAAGTTGAGAGTCGGGTTAAACCGAGTGGATATACCCGTCAAAAAAGAAATATAGGGTATATGGGAGAAGCGTTATTAGGGTTATGGATGTCGCATAATAAATTATCTGTAACAGCATTGTCAACCACTTCTGATAAGAAGAATAATCCTTATAAGTTAAAAATCAGAAATCTGATAAGAAATCTAACTTTTAAAATGAATAACTTACATAGAGCTAAAAAAATAGATCTTTATGATTCAGTTGTTGTCGGATTAAAAAATGATGGTATATTTCTCCCAAATCTACAGTAATGAAGAAAGTATTTATTTCAAAAAACTATCCTGATAAGTACACAGCTTCTTCCAAAGCAAAGCTTGATGCAGAGCAAATCTTATCGAAAAATGGATATACAAATATTGGGTTATCTGCAAAATGTATCCAAAATAGACTATTGGGCAGAATTTATACTGTTCTCTCGAATGTAAAGGGCTATTTAAGTATGCCAAAAAATGGTGTGCTATTTCTTCAATATCCTACTAATTTATGTGAAAAGCAAATTGCAAGGGCTCATGAGAAGGGTTGTAAGGTAATAATCCTGATTCATGATTTGAATTGTCTAAGGGATGTAAGTTTGGATACAGTTGAGCCATTGAAGATGGCGGATCTTGTCATAGCTCATACGGCTTCAATGAAAAAATGGCTTTTGGATAATAATATTAATAAAAATATAGAAGTCCTAAAGATATTTGATTATTTGGATAGTACCTTATCAAAGGAACCTGATAAAGATGGATACAAGATTGCATTTGCCGGTAATTTAGGTAAAAGTGATTTTTTATCTCAATTGAAAGGAAATGATTTAGTTTCATTTCGATTATTTGGTATAGGAATAGAGAATCAAAGTCTAAATGAAGGTTTGGAGTATTGTGGTTGCTTTTCACCCGATAAATTAGCTGTTAACCTTAAATCTCATTTTGGTTTAGTATGGGATGGAGAATCAATCGATGAATGTAGTGGTATAACAGGTAAATATTTAAGATATATTAGTCCGCATAAATTATCCATGTATCTCTCGGCAGGTCTTCCTGTAATTGTATGGAAAGAGTCTGCTATGTCTGAATTTGTCAAGAATAATAATATTGGCATTGCAGTAGAGTCTTTGAAAGATATTAATACTCTTTTATCTAATCTTTCAGAAGAAGATTATAAAAGAATGAAGGATAACGCAGAAAATATAGGACAAAAGTTAGCTAACGGAGAGTATCTTTCAGACATCCTAAAAAATTTCCATTAATGGAAGCATTCTTAAGCTACTTCATCTATTTTACAATTGTAGTTGTGTTCAATATTATTGAATACAAGAGATGTCGTACAGTTATTAATCCGTTTTTTTTTCTATCTATCCCTTTTACAATTATAATGTTGATATGCGTTGCATTTAATAAAGCAATGTATTTTGTACCATTTAATCCGTTATGCCTAAATTTATGGTCTGTGGGTTTGGTGATTTTTTGGATAGGAGGAGCCACTTGCGAAATTATTATTAAAAAGGCTTTCCCTGAAAGTGGTGTGTGTGATGAAAAAAGATCCTTGTACGCTGGTGTAAATGATAAGAGCCTGATAAATATAATCTTTGGAATATGTATTTTATTCTCCATGTTGTTGACTTTAAAGTCAGGGTCTTCTGGTGACTTTGCTTCAAAAGAGATGGGTGATGAAGTAGGAAAAGGAGGAATAGCAGGTAGAATCTCGAATGTTCTCATATTGGCAGTACCATATTATTTTGGTTATAAGTGCAAACCTCTTAAACGTATTGGAGTAATTTTATTACTAATGATGTTGATTACTGCCATAGGCTCAAAAACATGGTTAACCTATTCTTTAGTAGCCGGATTTGTGACAATGGGATTTACCGGAATGAAGATAAATCCTAAAACCATAATAATAGGTGGTCTGGTTTTGCTTTTGGTATTTGTATTGTATTATAGATTGAATACAGGGATAGAGGATAATGACCATTTTATGGAGTTTGTTGCTCGTCATTTTTACTTTTATATCACATCAGGTATTTTACCTTTAAGTGAAATAATTGATAAGAATATGGAATTTCATGGAACCGGTATGACACATCCCTTTGTAAAATTATTTATGTCTTGGATAGATCCCTCGTCTTTTTCATTCCATTCTAAATTATGGATAACTACTGATTTATTTTTGGGAACTCAAAGTAATGTCTGTACTTTCTTTGGAAACTTCTATACATCAGGAGGTATGAAATATGTAATAACAAATTCTTTTTACTCTGGATTGCTTTGTTATTTCTTTAGGGTTCTTTATCTTCGCAGTAATTCGATTTTTTTAGCAAGTTCTTATGCTTTAACTCTTGCCGTATTATTCTTTGGATGGTTTAATTATGGTTTAGGGCTCGAGAGAATTTGGGAGATATATATTATTTCATTTATATTATATTATTTAAGTAAGTATAAATTCTCAATTTATGGACAATCATATGGATCAATTTTTAGAAAATTTCATAGTAAAAGTAATTCTAGGAATCGGTTTGTGTCTTTAAATAATGAAAAGTGATGAATTTATTAAATAAATTAAGTATTGTAGGTAAAACAATTAAAGGATACTCTATAAAGTATCTTGTAGATCTCCATGTTATCAGACCTACTAAGTTGAGGGCGACCGAGCTGCCTGTAAAGGTTTGTGTATCCTTGACTAGCTATGGGAGACGGGTGAAAAAGAGTGTTTATTATACTCTTATTTCATTATTAAGGCAATCTCGGAAACCAGATAGAATCATTCTTTGGCTCGATGATAAATGGAATGATGATAACCTTCCAAAAAGAATAAAGAGTCTAAATGAGTATGGTGTTGAAATTAAATATTGTGAGGATCTAAAATCTTATAAAAAATTAATTCCAACATTAGACGAAGTTGGAGAAGAATATATAATTACAGTGGATGATGATCAGTATTATCCAAGAGATTTAGTTCGAGGATTGGTAGAGGCAATGGATAGTAATCCCCATAGTATTTATGCTTATCATGTTCACAAACTCAGGTTTAATGGTAATAAGTTGCTCCCATATAATCAATGGGAATTGGGTACAAAGGATTTTACTACAGGGATTTTTTTTCCTACAGGTATAGGCGGAATTATTTATAAGAAGGATTTATTGTATAAGGATATTGATAATAAGAATCTGTTTATGTCATTAGCTCCGAATGCTGATGATATATGGTTTTTTTTTATGGCCTTTCTGCAAGGTGTTCATTGTACTCCGATAAAATTATCACGTCCCATTTTACCAGTTGATTTAATTTATCAAAAAATGCATTCTAATTCTTCTCTAAGAGATAGTAATTGGGGGGAAGCTCAAAATGATAAACAGCTTTCAGCGGTAATGAATTACTATAATATTAGTAGTCAAGATATCAAAAATGGGTTGAAATAAATAAAATAAACAAATGAACGCAATAAGGCAAGAACATTCTGGTGATTTGGTATCAATCATCACTCCATCATATAATTCTGCAGAATATATATCGGAAACGATAGAATCAATATTAGCTCAGTCATATAAGAATTGGGAATTGTTGATTACCGATGATTGTTCTCAAGATAGGACACTCGATATTATTGCTAATTACGCCTCCAAAGATTCAAGAATTAAATTTTTTTCCTTAGCAGGAAATTCTGGAGCAGCTGTAGCAAGGAATAATTCTATAAAATATGCTAACGGAAGGTATATTGCTTTTTGCGATTCAGATGATTGTTGGTATCCAACAAAACTTGAAGAACAGATCCAATTTATGCAAAAAATGGAATGTGCATTGAGTTATACATCCTATGATGTTATTAATGAGAAAGGGCAGATAATTGGATTTGTAGAGTGTTTGAAATCGCTTTCATTCTTACAGATTGTAAGGGATAATAGTATTGGATGCCTAACTGCTATGTACGATACTGCAAAAATAGGAAAGACGTATATGCCACTCCTTCGTAAACGTCAAGATTGGGGATTATGGGTCAAAATAATTAAAAACTATGGGAAGGCTTATGGTCTTCAAAAATCTTTGGGCATTTATAGAAAAAGGACAGGGTCAATATCTTCTAATAAAATTGAAATGCTCAAATATAATATCAATATGTATAATAAGGTGCTTAAATACAATAAATTTTTGTCGGGGGTACTTTTAATAGGATACTATATGCCTTATTATTTTTATAAAAAAATTAAACAGAAAATTTCTTATAAAAAGAAGTCTCTAAGTTGAATGGGTTGTAGACCAGCATATTGTATTTTAGTTCCCATGATATGCTAAAAGTCTCGGGAGTCTTCATCATTAAGTTAGTTGACTACCTTATAATATAAATCTAAATAATATTTTTAAGGTAGTTTAACTTTCTTCCTCATCTACACTGTGTTGAGCGCGGAAGCGCGAAATCCCAATAAAGTAAATATTTAAGAATCCATTTCTCTCTTTTCTTATTTTCTTTGCATCAATAATCAAAGGAATAAGATTTATAATGGATTTCAATAACATATCTACCACCGACCAAGCTGGAAATATTATCCTTTACCAGGCACCAAGATATTTCTCTCAACTCATAAAAAATCGTTTCTATGAGTTTCAAGAATACGACGATTGGAAGGTCGTCATTAAAGATGACATTCTTTATCCATTCGATAGGGAAGGTTGCCTGATTCGTGAGGCCGGTCGCCCTGTGAAGGATATTGTCCAACTCGCTAATACCATCCAATCTTTACTTTGGGGATACGCTCATCTCAGAGATCATAAAATCAACTGGGATTATATAATCTACCAAGCTGAAAATAGACTCCGTGAACTGAAAACTAATGAAGCTATCGAAGTTGGTAACAATTCTTTCTATGGGGTTACTTTCGATACCCCGGTCCAACCGGAGAAAGATCTGCATATAATTAAATCCCCTTCTGAGATTCCCGTTTCCTCGTTACCCCAACCTTCCAAAAACCTTTGGATGAATATATGGAAAGAACGTGAGTTGTGTTGTCTTTTCGCTGATTCAAATCTCGGCAAAAGTGCCCTCGCTGTTCAAATTGGCGTTGAGATTGCAAAGTCGCAGAAAGTCCTATTCTGTGACTATGAAATGTCGGATGATATTTTCTTCACTCGTTACCGCGATCCCGGTGGAAATTATTTCCGATTCCCTGCTAATTTTTTCCGATCTAAACCTATCCCGGAGGTTTTCTTGTCTGCTCATCCGGAGACAATCCTTCTAAAGGATCTTGAAAAGATGATTAAGGAAAGTGATTTTAAAGTTATTATAATTGATAATATATCTTTCCTCGGCAGAGATTGTTATCGACCCAGAAACCTTTCAGCTCTTATATATCGATTGAAGATATTGCAACAGAAATATGATCTGAGTATTTTGATTCTTGCCCACACGGGTAAAAGAAAGGAGAATACTCTTATCTCTCAAAATGATCTTCAAGGCTCAAAGAGATTGTTCAATTTCATCGACAGCTGTTTTGCTATTGGGAAAGCAACTAATCCTAATGGATGCCAATACATCAAGCAACTCAAATCCCGTAGCGGGCATATTGAATATGGCGAAAATAATGTTATTCTGGCGGAAAGAGTTTTTTCCAATGGCTGGCTTCACTTTGATTTCAAGGGTAATGAGTCGGAACAAACCTGTCTCAATATCATCCCGGCCAAGACAAATATTGATATACCCGAAGAGATCAACCGACTCGCTGCGGAGGGAATGACACAACGTCAGATCGCATCCCGATTGGAAATCTCCCTCTCAAAAGTCAACAGAATTTTGAACAAAATTAAATCCGAAAACTGAAACAAATCAAATAATATATTGCTGTTCAGCTATTTCCATGTTTCATGCTGAAACAAGCTGAAACAAGCTGAAACAAGTTTCCCCAAGTTTCAACAAGGCTTCCTCAAGTAGAATTTAAGTACTTCGCATTCCAAAATCAACACCGTCTTGAGCGCGTAAGCGCGAAATTCAATTTTATCCATATTCCTTAGTTAAACAAAATGAAACAACCTCAGAAAATCCTTTTTACCGGTGCCTCCGGTTTCTTGGGAGCTAATATATTAAATCAGCTTAAGTCGGAATATGAGCTTGTGTCCACTGTGGGTCGCGATGGCTCAAATGATATTGTGGCAGATCTTGCTTCGCAGGTGCCGGAAATTAAGGAGGAGTATGATATAGTTCTCCATGCTGCAGGAAAAGCGCATAT
>JAAVHP010000022.1 GCA_014799665.1 Clostridiales bacterium | reverse complement strand
GGAGAGCATCTACTTCAGAAGAGGTAGCTTTATCCATCTTATCAATTCTTTTCTTAATTTCATCCTTGGAGTCTTTTATACTCTTCTGAGTTTTAGAGGAAGTAGTTTTGACATCATCACCTAAAACATCTTGCACTTTCTGCAACGTAGTCGTAAGTTCCGCCGTTTTCGTACGTATATCTGCTCTTACATCCGATATTGAGTCCTTGACAATATCAAATAAGTATCCCATCTTAGGTAAGAGCTGATCAATTTTATCTCCTATTGTTGTTTCGATAGAAGAAACAATATTACCCAAGGCATTATTCTGGGTCCGCAGGATGTCGATATTTGAGTTAAAATCATTTAACAGGCTTTCATATTTAGAAATATGTTGGCTTACAGACGTAGATAACAGATTGAGTTGAGAAGATATAGAATTATTGAATGCGTCACTACTCTTTGTTAAATCACCATTCAATTTCTTTATCTGCTTTTCAAATCTATCTATAGAAGAGCGTAATGTCGACTCAAAACGCTCATGAAAGCCATCCAATTGAATGTTCAAGATATTGCTTGATTGGATTGTCTTTTCATTTATTTCTTGGATTGCATTTTCTGTTGCATTTGATATCTCCGATTTAAGCGAAGTTAATGAATCCTTCAACGCATCAACTATTCCTGAAGATTCCTTAGAAATCAAATTTGCTTTCTCTTTGAGCGCTTTGAATATCTCTTTCTTAGACGACTCAATGCTTGACTCCACAGATTTCTCATGAGCTTCAACTGCCCTTGAAATTGAGGTGAAGTCATTTAAAATCCGATTTATATTGTTTGCAGTATCAGCTAACTGCTGCTGCACTCTATCATAGGCCGCGACATTATTTTGGACCTGCAGTCGAGCCGATTCAATGGCTGTCAGATTATCTCTGAGATTAGCCAAAGATGAGAGTATTTGTTGTGTATCCATTAAGCTGTATAATAATTTTTTAAATTATTGAGCCACTCCCCATTATCTTCAAGTTCAAATAAAATTTGAAGTTCCTTCAGATGACGGATTTCATCTTGAGATGCGGCATTCCTTTGATTTAACGAAAATTCATTATAGAATCTTTCAATCAAAGAATAGAATACTTCCTTATCGGCTATCTCTTCTTTGAATATACGGTATCCTTCGATGAAACTCTCATCAAGTTCATCCAGCATCTTATTATCATTCGGCTGTCTCATTATCATAAGACAGAATACATTCAGCAGTGACAACACCGGATTAGTATCAGTTTCACTCCTTCTTATAAGTCTAACAGCACCTCGGAGATGCTTGATGTTATCTTTGGGAGAACCGGATGCACCAATCACATCGTTATCGATGACTCTCATATATTTGAAGAGAATATCGAAATCACGATGTTTATCTTCTACAATATCATCGTAAAGTGAGAATGGCTCATCATTCTCTGTTCTGTATCCTGCGCGAGCGAACTTAGAATTGAAATAAAAGAAAATCTCATCCTTAAGATCCTCATTTATCTCTTTCCAGTCTTTGGTTTCGTCAATACCGGTGAGGCAGAAATTCCTCATATCGTCAATTGCTCGCTTGCGTTTCATAACGACTTTGTCGTATACAAACTCTGTTAGGTAGCCAAGACACTTATGGATTTCATTCTGACCTTTGCGGATGCTAGCTCTTTCGACCTCATTTTCGGCACGCTCTTCCGAATAGTATCTCATCAAGAATGATTTCATTCGTAGGTAGTAAGATCCCGGCTTTTTGCGTGTCGTTACGATTCTGAAAGAATTACGGTGATAATCTTGTGTGAAATCGTCAATTAGACCAATCACACACATTCTATATATAGCCTTTGCTACATCTTGGTAAGAGTCATCGTTATAAGGTATCCAAACAACGAGGTCATCGCCAACCTTGCAGGAGAGTAATGCCTCCATAAATCCATTACCGGAATGCAATGCGGCATCCTTATACTGAGCATCGTCTCCAAGGAAGAATGTTACAGGCTTCACACTTAACAGTTCGTGCATTTTTTTCTTCTCTTCCAGCTCGCCTTTGAAGTTGTTATTGAAGAAAAACATCACTGTGCCATAGTCATAACTCTGGTATTCAATATTTTCAGGTCCAAATCGAATGCGGTTATAGTTTAAGTAAGATTTCAGGTCTTTATAATACATCCACTTAAATCGATAATCCGGATGGACATGCCTTAACTGACAATTCTCATACTTCGAGCATCTGGAATCGCAAGGCCAATTCCACATCAAATTGATTGGATTACCTTCCTCTTGACTCATAGATTTCGCGGTAGGACAAATAAGTCTGACCATGTCCACAAGAGGATTGCACACATCAATGAATTGGTCATCGACACGCACTCCGAAACCATTAAGTATCGTTTTAAGGTCTTCCTCCTTGAACCATTGTCCCTTTATCAGAGGTATGGGCTCTTGCATTATCGGACATCTGCGAGATATTCGGACAAGTCTATAATTGGTCATTAGAATTATAGACAAAGCCATCTTTCGGTCTCGTCCGGCACGCCCGGCTTCCTGAACAAAGCTTTCAAGAGAACTGGAGTAATTCATGTTTATTGTAAACCTTACATTAGGTTTATCAATACCCATTCCAAAAGCCTTGGTTGCAACCATCAGAGGTAGTTTGTTTTCTCTGAAGAGTCGCATATTCTCCATCGAGTTGTTATCAGTTTCTCCATATTGTGGGGAACCGGAGAAAGAGCCAACTTTATATAATTCTCCTAAACTTTGAGAATTTATGTTTACGCTCAATCCCGTAGAGTTCACATGAGGACAAAATACAATTCCACCACTATCATAGTTTTCTCGATCCGATAGGAAGTCATCATCTACATCTACAAAAAGCGACTTAGAATCTATCGCTTCCAGGTCCTCACGCTCTTGAAATCTATCTACTATCCGTTGAATCGATTCCTCAGTCTGCAGTTCTCTAAGATACTGAGGGATTTTCGGTATCAAAGTTTTAAGGAAATTACTTTTTACCCAAGCGGAATCTTTAGAATTACTAAGCTTCACGGGCATTGGGTAATTATGCCTTAAAAGGACTCCATGATCATCAAACTTAGCAGGTGTATATTCAAGGTCAATTCTCTCTATCTTATACTGCAATTCAAGCCTATTGCTGTTCTCATATCTTACGATGGTATCGGGATCAAGCGTGAATGAACCATGTCCGGACAATTCACGCTCAACATCGGACAGCACATCGAATGAAGCAGTTGCGGTAAGACCGAATAATGATATTTCCCCGACCTTAGCCTTAACATAGCTATAAAGATTTCTTCCGAGATGGAGGTAGGAAAATCGGAAATCCTGTCCCCATTCTGAGACACAATGCACTTCATCAATAACTCCGTATGAGAAATAGACACCAAGTTGATGCATATTCTTAAGTCTCTCCCGGAACTCATATATGCAAAGCCTTTCAGGAGACATAAAGGTAAAAATTACCTTGGAAGACTCCATCATAGCTTCATGTGCCGCTCTCTCATCCTTACCTAATTCGGAATTTATATATGTACAAGCGTCAATGCCAATTGCGCGTAACCCGTCATATTGGTCTTCCATCAGAGACTTCAACGGATCAATTACAACTGTTACTCCGGGCTGAAGCATAGCCGCAAGTTGATAAGTAAGGGATTTACCACCACCGGTTGGGAGCAGTCCTATCACCCCCTTATTTTGCATTGCCCTATTTAAGATTGGCAGCTGCCCCGGACGGAACGCTATCTTGCGGAAGATAAGAGTCAGGAAATAATTCAGATACTCTACCGTCTCTTGAATATTATCATAGCCTCCTGATTGATTTATTTGCGTGAGAGGCTTATATGTTATTCTGTCAGATGTATAAATCTGGCGCGATGAAGACTTCTCACAAGAACGTACATTGAAATAACAATCATTCTTAGCTTTAAATTCAGAAAACTGTACATGTTCTGCATCCCCCTTATCTTTAAAGCTAATGTCTATGACCAAATCAAATTCATCTTCTTTATTGATTTTCTTGACCGAAGCTACGCACTTGTTTCCAAGATGCAAAGGAGAATTCTTAAACTTGGGATTGATAATAGAAAGATTGATCTTTGGGAATCTTCTGTCAGAATACTCAACGGCGAGTGCGCACAGATTATTGAACATCTGCTCGAAGTCGGCAAATGCTAAAGCGGCGCACGGATAATCTGCTTCCTTAACAACGACATTCCATTCTTTCTCGTCAAGCGATAAGCGACCGGTCAATATGGCTTCAACCACCACCTTCTGTATTCGGGCAATCCCAATCGGAGTATATCGGAACAATTCTTCATTATCTTTTAACGATTGTTGGTCTACAACATCATAATTAATTGCACCATACCTCACTGTTTCCTCTGTTGCCCTAAATATATCAGCGAAGCACTTCTCAATGAATGGACTGCACTTGGTAGGGATACCTCTTGTAATTATATTGTTCAGGACAGCCACGATTGGATCAACATCTGAGTATATACTCGCGCCAATATCGAAGGGTGCCAGCACTTCAAACGAGCCATGACTTTCACAGGTAATCGTTTCGTCGGTTTTCCAAAGGGCATCAAGCTTGTAATACGCACGAAACTCCTTGGGTGGAAAGAATGACAATGGGACAAGAAATGGCTTGCCATCCTCTCGAATCATCTTAAATCCCTTGGTTACACAACTATACCATTTCCCGTTACTTAACTGGCTGAATTGAGGGGATATCGTGTCGGAGAAAACGTCCTCCTTAGCCTTGGCAAAGTATCTGCTGAATGCCTCGATTCGATGATTTCCATAGTTGAGCGGGCCCACGCAGACAAAATAGTGCCTGTATCCGGTAGATGCGATAATATTAGCAAGCTTCTTCAGGTCTATTTCAGGGATATCCAAAATGTTGGAGAACAAATGGATACATACAGGTTCCTCAATATGTAACTTTTCAAGTTCTCCTTTCGATGTCGGGTTACCCGATGGCAGATAAAGATTCTTAGGCTCAATTTCAATGTCACTACCGATAGCCTGTAGGACATTGGCCTTAGCTCTTGACAATGCCACAGAAGATGGTTCTATGAGGGTAATCTTCTGAAGTTTTGGGAGATGATTGAAATCTCTCAGTTTTGAAACAAAATGTACACTCGCTATCCCTTGACCACAACCCCAATCGATTACTTCGAGATTGGAGGTGAGTTCTTCCCAAGGGAAGGTCTCAAAGGCCTTTTCCAATTTGCCTTTGTGCATGTCACCATATGAAGCGATATAGCAACATAGTTGTTCTTCATTAGAAAGCACAGCTGTACCATGCTTCAAGCCAAAGCAAGACCATGGCTTTTCCCGATATTTCGAGGGCACATTGTTTCGTGACACTCGGATGATGTCATCAAGTATCAAAGATTCAATTCCCTTTATGTCCTCAATATAGCCCATAAATCATTATTCCGCTATCAATTATTCCTTGTAGGCAGAATCCCACTCTCAAAAATTTTAAGGCTTGCGGCCTGTCCGAGTTTCTCCAAATCCGATCCATTGAACTCCGCAATACTTACACGTACACATCGGTTAGTCACGTTTATTCAAATCCCTATCGAAGGCTTGAATAGTTTGTACACTTCTTTCGATTTTTTCAATAGCATCTTTGACTCGCCCCAAGTCGTTCCGAGCATATATCAATTCAATGCGGCCACTTTCGGATAGTTCCCTTGTATCTTTCAATCGTTCAATCTTTTCACGCAGTCCGGCCTTCTTGTTTTCAAGTTCTTCTGATTCTTGGTGGAGTTTAGCAAGTTGCCACTGCGACATCTGAAGAGCATTCTGTCGTCTTTTTCCCGGATATTTGCAGAAGACACAGGCTATAGACATATCATCTTGGCTTCCCATCTTACTAATACGAGGCAAATCGGATTCCAATGTCTTTAAAACCTGTTTTGGACTCGATGTCGCAATTTCCTTGTAAAGTCGGATATAGAAATCAGTCAACCTATCCCCGTCTCCATAAGTATCATCAATCCCATCAGAACCAAGAAACACGGCCTCAGGGAACGTACCATTACCGCAATAAGCGAATCTAAATTCAGAGGCGGCATCACTGTCACAAATTGATGTAGTTCTATTCAAAAAACATTGTTCATCCCATGGAATCAGTTGTTTTGCCTCCATACCATGCTCACCAACTTTGAAGAATACCATTTTACCGTCTCCTATTTGAAATGAAAACCAGTAGTTCTCGGTCATGACGTAGGCCATTAATGTACATCCGTAAATCTTTTCGAGGACACCATTGTCACTTTGCAGGCCACAACGAAAATCCGAGAGATATTTTTCATCTACATGCGATTTCTCCCATTCGGTAATATCGTTAGATTCGGCATGCTTCCTTATATTGCAATTCCATTGCCTGATTATATAAGAAACCAACCATGACAACGATCTGTAAACATCATCATTACAAGCATTCGGTGCTACACCATATTGCACTACACCTTCACTTTGAAATATATTAGAAGTAGACGGATCTTTAACAAATCCATCTATTGCTTTTTTGGCAACATTAACAGCAATTTCAGATCCCTTGTCACTACGGAAATAGCGTGCTCCGCCATGGCCGTCGCTAACGATGGCCATGGCGAAAGCACCTTTAGATTCTGATAGAGAATAGTCTTGGCATGGCTTATCTAAAACCTTGTGACTCTCACCTTGACATGTATGGTTTAGAACTCCTACGCCTCTCATTTTAATTAAATTTAATCCCACTCATCATAGTTATCGCTATCGGCAGTGTTGGGTTTTGCCACGGTCTCTGCTCCGGGAGTATTATCAACAATTTTCTCCAACATATCCTCCATCTGACTCTGCTTGGTTTTTTCAGAGGTTGTTTTGCTCTGACTTCCTATCAAAGAAGATCTTAAGGCCATCAGTTTAATCATTTCTTTTAATGCGTCCAGATTGTGAACTTTCACAATTGATTCTCTTGAACCTGTAAATTTTTCAAGCACATAGTCATCAGCATCATTGCCGATTGAGATAGCCAATCTGATTCCATTTGTGAACCAGCTGTTTTCCCATAATTTCTTGACTCCTGCATCAAAGTTGTCAGTCGGTCCTCCATCTGAAAGAAGAAGAACAACAGGTGCGTAGCTTCCACTCGGCGACGACATGAATCCACCGTTACGTGAAAGTTTCTTGTCAAGTTCTACACATGCTTCCCCGAGTGAGGTCATACCTGAAGCTTGAACCTTCTGCCAGATGAACTCATGTGCAAGCTTTGGCTCATCATAGAGCCAGTGTGTACTGTTGGAGAACTCCAATGCTGCTACGCGGATTTCGGCGTCAGTATTGTTGTCGGAAATTTCGGCAATCATAGGGAGGACATTCTCGATTGCATCGTTTACACTCCCGATTTTAGAACCACCCATCGAGCCTGATTTGTCGATGATGAAGAAGAGTGTCATTTGCCTGCGTGGAGGCCTTTCGCTATCAATTAATCCTGGCATAATTTTGTGATATTTTAGGTTTTAGATTATTGTTGCTTTATTAGCTGAGTCGAAGATTACTTTAAGACCGGCTTTTACAGGCATCATTCCTAGAGGCTCAATGCTCTTCAGTTTGCCGCTCGGAGTTTCTACCGTCCATTTTTCAGATGTCATATTCTGAATTTGGATGGGATACTTGTCGCCCGGGACTGTTACGATACGAGCGGTCGGGACATTGTCATATCCGAGATAGAAAATTGTACCCGGAGTAAGCCAGACAGTTCGGTTATGCAACCGGATTCCACCAGCGATCTGAATAGTGGCACCACAGTTCATACACCTTGGCGAGCGAGGATCAGTAATGAAGGTTTCCTCCTTACATTTCGGACAGACCACGAGCATATCTTGAAGACTGCGAATCACATCCTGCCATTTCTTTTCGATTCTACGTTTGGCAGGGTCTTTCAGTTTTTCCTGAGTAAATTCTTCGATGAATGCATTTTGCAAGATTGCAGGATAAACCGGCCATCTGCGGATAACATTACGATGCACTCCGCGTACAGGACGATTGCGTGTGTCCTTCTCATCGTAGATGAAAAGTATCTCGCTGCCGTAGAATTTCTTTTCATACTTTTCCGTCAGACAAGGACATTGAAGCACCTTATCCCCTTCAAATGGGTGATTTCCATAGAACAGCATGAATAGTATGACAGCGAGAGAGAATCGATCACTACCCTTGTTAGGCAGAGTCTTTCCCAACACTATCTCCGGTGCCATGTAACGGGCTTTACCAAGAATTCCGGACACTTCACCTTCCGGCATAACGTTATCATTGTCGCAAATGAGCACATCACCCGTCTCGGGATTAATAAAGAAGTTGCCGTCGTTTAGATCCTGATAGCTGAAACCACTGAGATGAAGTTTCCCAAAACCTTCACAAATTTTCATCGCAGCATTGAGAAGTACCTCAAAAGACTGAAATTGAACGCGAGCAAGATAGAATTGCCCGAACTCATAATATCCATCAGGACGCAATGGCATGATGTATCCATAGCTTTCTTTCTCTTTCATGGTAACATACTCCGGCCATAGGAATGCTCCGGAAGGTGCGCCTTTCTTCACGTTGGACTCAAGATTCTTATAGAATCTATCGTCGGGAGCATTAAGATACCATTTAAGGGCCATCTTTTTGCCGAGAAGTTCTACAAGGTAAACGATGCCCTGACCACCACGCCCCAGTTCTTTGACAACTGTTGCCTGAAGTCCTCCTACGAGATTTACTTTGTCATTTGTTTTTAATTCTTTCATTCATATAGGTCGTTTATAAAGTATACCAATATAAGAGAAAAGGTAAATATCCCTGATCACATTCCTCCACCGGACAAATCGAACGTCTCTCCCGGAACGACACCACTGGACGTTCCGCAGTTGGGACAAGTTACCATTTCTCTACCATCGTAGCAAACAACTTTCCCGCAACTGTTACAAATATAAAAGCCTTTTGAGCCGCAATATGGGCACCCGTTGAAATCATCATCATAGACGATTGCACCTCTTACATGAGTTTTGTCATAGCCTTCACGGGCGGCCTGCTCTTTACTCATCTTAAATGCCCAACAGAAAGCGTAGGCATTCCCGCGTTTGTCAACAGTTATTCCGAATGGCTTTCGCTCATTCTCACACATGCCCATTATTGCAAAAGCGGATTCACTCAGTTTTCCCATGTTCTGTCGTTTTATCTGATTTCATGTATATCACACGGAACTCTCTGCATTTTCGCCGTTCCTGTCTACCTGACGCAATTGAGTAAGCGTTGTATTTGTCATAGATGTCCAGACCACGGCCAAGGCTAATATTCCAACCATCGTCAGTAGTTAT
>JAAVHP010000021.1 GCA_014799665.1 Clostridiales bacterium | reverse complement strand
CTACATGGATAAGAGTTTTTATCTGCATTATATAGCTTTTCAAGTTCATCATTATAGGTCTGTTGCACTAGATCAAGATTTTTTATTGCCTTATCCCATCTTTCAAACCATCCGTCTGTAAACTCTTTTTTTAAAGCGTATATATTCCAGTCTGATACAATTTCTAGTTCTTCAGGCTTTGCTTTCTCATTGATGCGCCTCCACTGTCTACTTGTGGTACGTTCTTCAAGTCGGCTCTGCGCTGGTTCTGTCTTATTTTCAGTGATTTCAGACTTGGCAGCTCTATCATAATTTTCACATTCAAAGTAATCATTTTTGATTGCTACTGACAACTGCTGCTGGTTAAATAAATTTGCGGTTCTGTAAGCGTTTTTTACCTTATACGTTACCGCTAATGCACTGATGAGGTATCTATTCAGCTTTGCATATGCTCTGTAGTGTTCAGGATCGTAATTGTCAAATCTCATATCTGCCCTTACAATATTGTAATTTTTGATTCCGGCTCCTGCTAAAATGGTATTGAATACTGTTTCAAACTCTGAATATGCAAATACATCACCTACTAATTTATTCGGGTTAATTATGCTTGTGGTAGTCGGATTGTTATTTTTAGTCTGACTATTCGCCGTGATACAGTTTGAAACTTCTTTCTGAATGTCCTCGATAATGCCGGGACTTTTTACCGACAATGTATGTATTGAGCCAGTGAGATTATAATTTTCAAGTTTCTGTTTGTTCATTGCTATCCTTTCCGAAATTCAAAAGATAGCTTTTCATCAAAAACAAGTTTTTCTATATATTTTTCCTTGGGATAATCTGCTATCCCTTGCCTTTCTTCAACAAATTTTATTAGTATCAATATTCTTGCTTTGGGATAGTCTGAAAAGATAATTTTCAAAAAGACTTGATTTTACATAGATTTTCTTGTATAATCTATAGCATATGAGTAAAAATCTTGTCTTAGGTCAATCCTTTGCAAGTGCTTTTTTATAGGTTTTTCAGTGTGAATACTGGTAATATTCTTAGTGAAAAATCTACATCTGAATATTTATGGTGCGTGTGTCATTGGTTCACCTTCTTTCTTAGAAAAGGACGTACTAATGCTCGGTTTATTGGTCTAAAATGAATCCTATGTCTGGTAAACATTGGATAATGCTAATAATTTTTACTTGCGTTCTATCGGTCGGTAAATCCGAAAAGCATCACTCCGCAAGAGTATATGAAATTGTAAAAGTGGGAATTTTTAAGAGAATTGCACACTGTTACATTATTT
Organism: Clostridiales bacterium; assembly: GCA_014799665.1. Lineage (NCBI taxonomy): Bacteria > Bacillati > Bacillota > Clostridia > Eubacteriales > Clostridiales bacterium. Next base: position 10,775 of record JAAVHP010000021.1, on the reverse strand, counting down.
ATTATACTCATTTTGTGGTTTTTGTCAATACTATTTTGGGATTTTATAGGACTGCTGCCAGCGGTCTTTTTTTGAATCTACACTTTTAATTCCTGCTGCAGAACATAAAAAGAATGTCGCTTATTGCCGACACTCTGAAAATAAGATATAATATTCATGTTGTCCTACCGATACCTGGCAACGGGAGGAGGTGTTTATATTGGAATACGTTATAACTTTTTTAGTCGCTGTTGCGGCTGGTGTAGCCTGCCACTGCATCAACAAATGGTTAGACAGTGACCGCAAGGACAACTAATAGCCTACTGGGTGCTTTGCCAGTATAAAAGAAAAGAAGAATCCCCGGACTGTACGCTACTACGGTTCGGGGATTCGTTTCTTCGTTCATATTGGAACGCTATAACTTTTTGCCTATTGGCATTATAGCATATGCAGATTTTCTTTGCAATATGTAATTACTTGGCTTCTAATACCCCGTAGGGCGCAATGTACTTTTGATACTTGTGTCAAAAGTGCTTTTGCGTTACTTTCAGCAAAGTAACAAAGGCTATTCTTTCGTATTCCAGTGTGCCATATCATGCGATACCTGATTCTTAATATCCAAATTAAATTGCTCTGGTGCATTATACAAGATTGTTAACATATATGCCGTAGGATTTTTAATCCGCTCCGTCTGTTCCTTATATTTTTCAATCGCATACATAATAGATTCATTATGTAGCTTCATTAATTTACCAATAACTACCATGCTAGGCTTGTCCTCTCCGGCGATTCTGATTATCGCTTTGGTTGTGTTCATGGTAGTATAGAGTATATCCATCACTGAATCAATATCATTTTGTTGATATGGATTATCTTGAAGCATGATATCATAATCGAAAAGCTGATGAATTTGGTCAATGGTATATCTTTCCAGCTCTTGACTTTTTGTTTTATTGGTGTTATCTTTGTTTATATCAATATTGTTTAACTGAGTGCTTGAAATATTGTTGCTTTGGTCGGCTTGCAATGTTTCAGGCTCTTTTTCTTTTTCAAATTCTTTCGCAAGCTGGGTATATAACTTTTGTCGTTTTCTCTTATCTATCTGTAATGCTTTATTAATGATTTCATCATCTGTCAACGGTATAGGCGTTTCAGTTGCTATTTTTTTTAATTCATTGATGGTTTTTGCTTTCCATAATTCCGCAAAATCATTAAAACGATAGATATTTGTTTTCTTTTCATTATATTTAGTTGTTTGTCGCTTTACTATTAGCAATCTTTTTTCTTCTAGTCCTTTAATTGCTCTTAATACTTGTGATTTACTGATTCTTGCTTCCCTTGAAATAGTGGTCATTCCAGGAAAAGCTACTTGGCTTTCTTGATTCAAATGTTTTCTTATGACGATATACACAATCTTTTCATGTTCTGTCAATAAATCTGTTTCAATCAAGCCATTGCTTATAATAGTAAAGCTATCAAATTTCCCCTGTTGGAGTTTGTCAGTCATTTATTATTACCTCACTTTTTATTTTATCAGTTTCTTCTTTCAATTCTTCTAGCGTTTTACAATCCCAAACTGAATTATAATTTAAAATTTCATATGTGTTGGAAAGATATCCGTTATCTTCTGAAATACGACTTTTTTTAACTAATACCCCTTTGTCTTCTAATAATTTAATATACTTACAAACAGTAGCTTTACTCATTCCTAATTTCTGACTTAATTTATTTATACTAATAGTAGTAGTATTTATTTGATTTGGTTTGCTATTATCTGCAAATGCAATTAAATGAATAATCAATATTAATTCATTAGCATTAAATAAATCAGAGTTCAATAATCCATTATAAATATAAAAATGTGATCTACTAGGGTTGTTATCTTCGATAAGTTTAATTTTAAACGGTTTATCAAAATTATCTTCCATGTTACCTCCTATCATAAAAATTTAAAATGGGTTTTAAAATATTATACTAGGGTTAACAATATTTGTCAACGTTCAATCATTCTATCAGAAAGAAAGATTGATAATTATATAGTCAGTAATATTGTTAATAGTATTGTTATAGTGTCACACAGGAACTAGGTAGTGTCACACAGGAACTAGGTAGTGTCACACAGGAACTAGGTAGTGTCACACAGGAACTAGGTGAATATATATTCGATATTAAAATCTAACATTTTGCCTTACGTATATAGGCGGTTTTTAGACGTTTTGACCGTAGAGCATAAAAACCTACCCTAAAGGCATTTAAAGCCGAATTTGGGGCAAATAACGCTTAATAACTATAGTATTATAACATTAAATAAAAGGCATATTTCATAGACAAAAAAATACCCTTTACCGGAGAATGCTTCATCTGGTAAAGGGTATTATTCAAGTGTACAATTTAATTTTGTTCGCCTGCTGCTGTTTGGGGTTTCATCTGTTCCAGTAAATTAAAATATTTCTGTTGATATATGTATTCCACTAATAATTTATATAATTATATAAATATATAATTATATAAGTTCTCGCTTCATACCCTCAATATGTTCCAACTTTTCATATAATTCAATATTATGTTGCTTATCAGCTTCAATCAATCTAAGAATATATTGCGTCATTGATACATATTTACCACTGGTGTTTGTTAAGTGTTCTGCCATTAAAGATATATAATTTTGATAGTTGGTTATATCCAAACGCAAATATTTTTGTCCTTTTTTGTCATTATTTTTATTCTGCTGTGGCTCCAGGTGTGTTGCTGGTTCAATTACTGTAGGAGTATCGTTTTTAGGTTGATCAGGATCTTTATGTCCACTTGCTAATATTTCATTAGGATTGCTCTTTTTAAAATTAGGATTATTATTGTTAGTGTTAAAATTTTTCTTTCCTGCCATGCTATCACTCTCCTATCTTCTGCAATAATTCAGTTGTAAAGGCTTTATAATCAATATTAGGTTTACTGCTCTTTGCATAGTCAATTAGTGGCTCTCTTACTGTCTGTGCTTCTGCTACTGATATACCCTCTCGAATAGTAGTAGTAAATACTGTTGTGTTCATCTCTTTTGCATAATCTTCTATCATAGCCTTTAGATCACGATTTAAGACAGTTCTGTTACTATATTTGATTAAAAGTATACCTAGCACTTTTAAAGACGGATTTAGGGCATTTCTGACGCTTTCAATAGTATCATGCAGCTTTCCTAATCCTTGTAATGCAAATGGTCTAGGTTCTGCAGGTATCACCACATAATCACTAGCCACTAAAGAATTAAAAGACAGATTCCCCAATGCCGGGGGAGTATCAATTATTATAAAGTCATAATTATCCTTAATAGGTTCAAGTGCATTTTTTAAAAGAGTAGGCTCAACATTTTCGGACATTTCAATATTAGTCAAGTATGTATCTGCCGCTAGTAAATCATAATATTTGCAATGTATCAATGCTTCATTGGCTCCGCAGTCCTCTCCCAATACATCAAAAATAGTATGTTTTGGATCATCTGCTCCTGAAGAATAGGTGACATTACCCTGCGGATCAAGGTCAATAAGTAATGTTTTCTTGTGTTTAAATCCAAGTGTACTTGCTAACGCCTGGGCTGTTGTACTTTTCCCAGTTCCCCCTTTCTGGAGCACAATACTAATGGTAATAGCCATATATAAACCACCTCTCTATCTTAAATTTTTATATAATTATATCATTGTATTTTTATATAATCAATAATAATTTATATATTTGTATAGTTATATAATTATAAAATTATATATAATCTAAAATTTTGTCATGTAAAAAAATCTATATTGCTCATAAGTAAAAATATAAGAATGGGGGATAGTTCGGCACTTTGAAAAATTGTTCTGATATGTGTGCACATCAGCTAGAGCCTTTTGTGAAAAGTATTCAGAAAAATAATATGTAATATACCCCCTACGTTGATAAACATAAATAAAAAGCTGTCTTGTAAAATAGACAGCTTCCATGTTATAATAAAAATACAGTTTGGGCGGTGACAAGCCCGCCCTTTCTGTTATCCCGTACCGATTTATTCGGTTTCTTTTGCTCTTGCTATCGTGTCTAGCAATTTCAAAATTTCATCTTTTGTGTATGTTTCCTTGTCGTCTGTATCCAGCATTAAGCGAATTTCATAGATTGTCGAATTTTTTACAATTTTGATTTCATCCTTATTCATCTCGTCCATGTTTTCTCCTTCCCCCTCAAGGTTTTGCTTGCCCTCTGCCTGTCGGTTATTAGTCCTTTATCTCTTGGACTAATTATATTATAATATATGTGCGTAATAATGTCAACTACTTTTTTAAAACATGTGCGTTATTTTAAAATTCTTTCTAGTTCATCAAGTTTAGATAAAACTGTATCACGTACAAAAGCACTAGCTGTCTTATTTAAGCCTAAACTTTCTATTCTTTCTTTTGTTCCGTCTGGAAATACAATATTTAATCTATAATTACGCTTTTCATATTCTCTAACCGCTTTTTGTCTTGCAGCTTTCTGTTCTGCTGTATATTCTTTAGCCATTTGTAACACCTCCATATTTTTATTTAGTATATCATATGTGAGTATAATTTTCAATATATATGTGAGTTATTTATGAAATTATTAAAAATATATAAATTGTAACAAACAATTTATATACAGCACATTATTTTTTTATAGCTTTATCATTTGTAAATCATATATTACTATTACTAACTAATATATGACCATATGTTCTTACTGTCAATATGATTTCTTCTAGTTTGTCATATTTATAGTAGTAGTTAAAGTTCTCCTTTACCTGTCTTTATTATATTATGTGTACCCACATTTTATAAATGTATTTAAAAAATATTGCACAAATATAGTATCTGTGTAATATCCTTTTTTTGTTTAAAATTATGTGTACTCACATATTGATAAATGTGTACCCACATGATACAATGTATTTACAAGTTAAGCAACACAATAACTTGAACTACTACAAAACAATATTGAAAGAAGGTGAAACCAATGTTTGTATATGTTCCATTCTTTAAAGTGATCGTTATAGGCATTGATATACTTGAAAGTACTATCATTGATGAGCGACATTTTAAAAGCCGTTCTGAAGCTGAAGCGTTTGCACATAAATACAAATTATCAAGAGATAATATATTTACTATTGTTCTTCAGATGTAATACATACACACAAATTCAAGATATTATATATTAGTAGGTGCTGCCCTGTTCTGGGGTAGCATCTGCACCGCTAAATATTACTTGAATGTGTTCCCGCATATGGTATAATATCAGTGAAAGGTAGGTGTACCATATGCCATTAGAAAACAAAGATATTGTCAAGAAATACCATGAGAAATTAACAACTATTCGTGTCCGTGTTCCTGCTCCTGATGTAGTTGCAGGTATTCCAGACTATCCGCAAATGATTAGAGATAGAGCAAAAGAATTAGGCTTTATAAATAATAAAGGTGTAGATAAAGGTCAAGGATCTGCTAATGCCTATATATTGCATCTGATAGAAAAAGATTTAGATATAGATATGATTAAAGGTATGACAGATTTAAAAGATTCAGATTGAATATTCCGATAAATCCGATTATAATATAGCTGTTAGTGATTATCTAACATAGAGGGTATATGCTTGTAGTAGGGCTATGCTCTCATTTTTTACCCTGTATGCTATTATCAAGAACACATAATGCATAATTGCACAATGAGATAAATAAAAACACTTGTAGCGTTTCATGCTTCATAAAAAAGTAAGGTGCCTCAGGAATGAACACCTTACTTTTTAAAACTACACATTCAATTCTGTAACAAGCTCCTTTTTATATTTATAGTAGGTGTTCCTTGCTATGCCTTGCAAATATTCCTTCATGATTTTAGCATCCGAAAACTTCCCGTCAAAATCTTTAGATTGTTCCCGAATAACTTTCTTGATGTGATCCGCTTTATCAGTCTTTATATTGTGACTCCCTTCTGGTCTTCCCTGTGGCTTTTCACTCCTAGACTTCCCTTCTGTTACTCTTTTAATTAAGAATAGCCGTTCATGCTCCGCTTGCTGAAATGCTAGTCTTATATTGTCTTTTAGGTTTTCTCTCTCAAAGTCCGTAACTAGATCAAGAATGCCATTTATAAGATTATCCATTTTTTCATTACTGGACGATACTTTTTCAATATGCTTTTGTGTCCGGCGTTTGTATTCGTCTGTATCAATATGTCTCTCTTTTAGGAATACAAGGCTTATATTCTGTTGCATGAGTTTCATATATAGATTATATCCTTCATCAGCGTTACGGCTCATTCTGGATACTTCATCAAATATGATTGTATCACCTGATTTTACTTTATCCAATAGTTTTCTAAAGACCGCACGATTTTCTATATCCTTACCTGATTGCTTTTCTTCATAGATAATAACATCTGTATCAAAAGATTTAATATTGTCAATCTGTCTTTGGGTTTTCTGTTGCATAGTGGAAACTCTGACATAACCATATTTACACAGGATAGATACCTTCTTTCTAAAATAGTATTAAAAATATTTATAAATAAATTTGATACTAATATCTTAGCAAATTAAGGGCGAAAAGTCAAGGATTTTAGTATTATTTAATCAAAAATATTTTTAATACTATTTTTATTATGATGTTCGGCATGGGTTTCGGAATATATCAGAAAATATTTGTGTAGGTCTGCCAATACATCACAAATCATTAGGAAAATCAATACTTTTTATTGGTTCTTGTGTTCTATTACCATCAGGATATTTTAAAGTGTATATTTAAAAATGATAGTTCAGTACATATGGATTCTGGAGAAAAAAGCATCAAAAAGCCTTATTTTTCAAGGATTTCTGACACTTTTAATTGTCTGATAATTTGATGTATTATTGTAAATTATTTAAAAATAAGTTGTGTTCGGTAAAAGCCTTTATTTACAAGGGGTTTCGGACTTTTCAAGCGGATTTTATGATCTGCCAGTAAATCAATAAATCATCAAAAAACTAGGAAAATCAATGCTTTCAAGGCTTTGCAAAGATAACTAAACATTTTTAATTATGTTCGATAATTTATAAAAATATGTTATGTTTAAAACAATTTAAAATATGCAACTATACATAAATATAGGTACATGCCATATGCTTGATAATGTTTACAGTAGCAAATATCTATATTTTCAACGATTTATGTTTTTTGTATAGACTATTTTTATTTACTTACATAATTCACTTGAATTTTATCAAGTACATTTTTTATCTTATTTAATCTCATAAAAGTCTTAATAGTTTTATACACGTCTTTTTCCTGTTCTCTGGTATATGAATAGTCTGGATATATGTCATTTAATGCCTTTATATATTGTCCTTTTAAAATATAATTCATATACATTAGTACGCCTTCTGTAATATCTTTCATCGGTACTTCTGGAAATGCTTTTTTTAATTGTAATCTAATATTTCTATCTTTTTCCATAAACTCATATGCTCGTTTTGACTGAAATTTTTCAATTTTTGTTATCGGTTGAATCACCCCTACCTCTAGCATATATCTTTTATAATCAAGCTGCCTATAACATTCTGCACATGAAAACGGTTCTGTTTCTATATTCTTTGCTATTATATCGTTTAATGTGTTAACAAATATATTGCCAATCTTATTTTTATCTGCATTTTTATAGGATTCCATTGTTGAAATACCTATATTTCCATTTGCATGAATCTCAATAGGGCATTTTATTACTTTAAGTTCATCATCTTCATACTCGATTCTATGCCTACTACTATTACATACACATGGGGGCTTACCTAATTTTTCAAAGTTTTCTTCCATTCTTCCATCATAGGAAAGTGCAATTTCTCCATTATCAATAATATCCCATTTTTCCTTATCATGTAGTTCCACTAATATATCAGTATGTTTTAATTTATCTTTATAAAAATTTAAAGCCTTTTTATAGTCAGCTTTTTTATGGAATGGATCACAGCTTATTGAAATTGCTACTATTGAGTTATCTTTTTCTATATTTTCTCCTAATAACATTTCAAAATTATTAATTTTTTTTCTACAGTGTAAATTTATTTTTTCAAACAAATTTACTATCCGATCATTTAATATTGTTCCATTTGTAACACATAAAAAACTTAATATTGTAATATCTTTTTCAATAATTTTATCAACTAAATATTCAATAAGATCTATTTCTAAAAATGGCTCGCCACCAGTTAAATATATTGTTTTACAAAAACCAACTGAATCTAAAACTTTATCAATTATACTTTTTGTAATAGTAATGTTTTGTGTTGCACCTCTTACACAATGTTCGCATTTTAAATTACACTTTCTTGTTATTTCAAATACTAAGCTATTAAATGATAATTTACTACTTTCTTTCAATAAATTATTCCTCCTTAATTCTTTGCAAGGATAAGAAGTACTATATTTATAAATATCCTATCCTTGCCTTAAAATACAGACTATTTTTGTTTAAGGTAAAAAGTGCATTTCTTAGCTTTACTTAATATATTTATCCAGTAAATGACCGTATTTGCTTTTATTAGAATTTCTGTTATTTTCCTGTTCTTTTGCCCATTCAATAACTTCATTTATTGCTTTCAGTCTGTTTCTTTCTTCTTCTGCCGCTTTCTCCTGCGCATTATGAATTAAGTCACCATATCGCTGTATTTCTCTCAATTCTGCCTTTGTATGTGGGATAAATGTACTCATATTCTTATATCCTCCTAACATTTTGTATAATCTAATTTGACGGACTTTGTATTATCAAGCCACTGTTGCAACGCTGATTCTGTTACACGGTATTCTCTGCCGATCCTGCATGATGGGAAGCCTTTAGTTCGCATCAATGCTCTAGCCTGTTTATCAGATAATTTTAATATGCTCTGTAAATCTTCTGTGGTTAATATATTCATGGTTTTATATCCTTTCTGTATGAGTAGATTGTGATTCTATCTTATCTAATGCTTTTTGCAATTTGCCTTTAGATGTTTTATCCTTAAACTTTTTATCAGCTTCACATATCAAATCATTTATGATTCTATTTACTGCCGATTCCGTATAAGCTCCATAAACTTCATGCAGTTTGTCCATATTGTCAACTGAAATCATTACATTCTGTGCAAGATTGGGATTTACATCTAATGTCCTAAAATTCAATATAGCGTCTCTTAGTGCTATCCATTTATCAATTTCACCTTCTTCAAAATTAATTCTTCCTGCGGTCAAATCCATACTATGTAATAATGTTTCAGCTTGTTCTTTTACTACCTTTATATTTTCTTTTAACTGAATATTTGCATCATTCATATCCATATTTCCAAAACTTCTTAATTCTGCTATCATATATTTTTACTCCTTTTCTTTGGTGGTATCGGCTCCAGAGAATAGGAACCAATACCGACTATCTTAACTTAATTACGCTACTTTTAATTTATTGCGTGTTGTGTCTATATCTCTTTTTATTCTGTGTATAATATCTAGTAATTCTTCTTGTGTATAACTTGTCTTTACTTCCGCATAATTTCTAAAGTCAATATCAATAACTACATTCATCATACTAAATTATCTCCTTATGTTGGTTTTTATTTTTGCAACTTTTCACGCAACATCATCTTTAATATAAAATTTTTCATTGATTTTTTTTACATCAGTTGTCAACATAATGTTATACAATTTTTGCGGTATCATATCTTTATATCGTTCCGCTTTATCAAGGATGAGTCCATATTTAATATTGCAATAAATATCTAATGCCTGATTATAGGTGTCCAAATCCGCAACTGTAATATAATCACCCTCATAATATACTTTGACTGTGTATGTATTTTTCTGTGAATTATATATTATATTTGTCTTTCCTAATTCAAGGTGTTCAAACAATACATTTATTGAATGTGGTGCGAATAACATATGTTCTAAATCATATACCGTATTTGTGTTATCAATTATGTCATGATCTAAATCTGTTTTTTCCCCAGGAACTTCATAATAATTATTTTCCACAAATGGGAAAAATGTTTCATATTTATTGTCAAGTAAATCTGCACTCATTGTATGCCCTTTATACTTTGGGTTCCATTCATCCTGCCAGCTTTCATTGTAACAACGATTGAATATGTTATTGTATTTTCTATGAATCTCATCCCTACTTAATTTTATATAATTTACTGCCATTTTATCTATTTCCTTTCTGTTACGGTGGCATGAAATAATTACCACTCTCAAAAGGAAATATGATATATTTTTTATAATATATTTTTATATCTATCTTTATCATTGTAGCAATTACTCATACCCCCTTTATATATCCTTCCATGCCCTACATATTAGGACATTAGCCTTATCTTTCTATTGGCTAGAAATACAGTAAAATCAATGCTTCTAACCGTTTTTATCAAATTCTGAAAAGGCTCTTTTAGGCTCTCTAATGTAGCCTTTTTGATTTTGGGATTGTAGCCCTTTTTACTGCTCGAAAAAGTCTTTTGTAGCCCTTTTAACTTCATCAATGGCACGTTGCACATCTGCCTTTGAGAAAAATTCAATACCATACCGCTGTTTATGGTTTTTTGCCCTGCGGATAGGATTTTCTACACCTAATCGAGTAAAAAGGTCTATGAGTTGCTTTCTGGTAAAGATACAGTCTTGATACTGTAATACGAAGTCTGTCATGCTCCTGAACCTACATGGATAAGAGTTTTTATCTGCATTATATAGCTTTTCAAGTTCATCATTATAGGTCTGTTGCACTAGATCAAGATTTTTTATTGCCTTATCCCATCTTTCAAACCATCCGTCTGT
>JAAVHP010000020.1 GCA_014799665.1 Clostridiales bacterium | reverse complement strand
GCTGCCTCTTCTGATTTCTCCGGCATTTCTATATTCGTTTCTGACATTAGATTCAAAGGTTAAGTCTTTCAGAACGCGAATATAGCGAAAATCTTCCGAATATCCCTCATTCCTCACCTCTTTTTATTCCGGCAGTCACGTTAATCCCGGTGGTCACGTTAATCCCGGTGGTCACGCCAAATCCTGCTAAATCATTTGGAAATTTGATTTTAAGATATTACTTTTGTAAAAATGTAATATATGCCATATCCGTTGATTTCTGAATATAAGGATGCCATCCTGTCCGCCGAGGATAATTTCAATGAATTATCCTCGCTCCGTCCTGTCCTCGATTCCCGGGGCGAGCCAGTAATGTCAAGCGGTAACTTCGCCGTTGTCTTCAAGATGAGGGATGAGCGCGACGGCAAGCTCTACGCCGTCAAGTGTTTCATAAAGGAGCAACCCGGTCGCGCCGAAAGTTACCGTAAGATAGCCGACGAACTTGAGGTCATCTCCTCATCCTATATCCTCCCTCTGCGCTATCTGGAGAATGAGCTGTTCGTCGATTCCGACCAATGCAACGACGAGGAATTCCCCGTCGTCGTGATGGAATGGGTTGAGGGTGAGACCCTCGATTCCTATGTAAACAGGAATCTTGACAATCCATATGAATTGGCTATGGCAAGCTACCGCTTCAACCGCATGGCCGCATGGCTCCTCGCCCAACCATTCGCCCACGGCGACCTCAAACCCGACAATATCCTCGTGCGTCCCGACGGCTCCCCGGTGATGGTAGACTATGACGGGATGTTCGTTCCATCCATGAAGGGTGAGAAGGCACGGGAAACCGGCAGTCCCGACTACCGACACCCAAACCGCACGGATACCGCTTTCAACGAGCATATAGACGATTTCTCCATCGCAGCGATTGCCCTCTCCCTGAAAGCTATCTCGCTGAAACCCTCCCTCAAATCCTCTTCCACTCCCGCCGACACCCTCCTCCTGAAGGAGAAGGACTTCCGGAAGCCCTCGGAATCCCGTATGTTGTCGGAGATTCAAAAACTCACATCCGATCCCGACCTCTCCACCCTACTCGGCATATTCTATATTGCCTTAGCCAAAAACTCCCTCGAAGTCCTTTCCTTCCGTCTCTTCATCACCGAAAAACCGAAACAGCAACCGAAACGGAAACAGAGTATCCCACAAGAAAAAATAGACACCTCCTGCACTGACGAAGACATTGCAAACGGAATCGCCGATGAATTTGGCGTCATCTACTCCAAAGACGGCAAACGCCTTCTAAAGGCTGACTCAAAATTGAGCCTTTCTCAATATAAGGTTAAAGCTGGAACTCAAGTTATTTGCAATGAAGCATTCTTTTATTGTTACTTACTTAAGAGTGTCATTATCCCAGACTCGGTAACATCTATTGGTGATAGGGCTTTCTCATCGTGCGACTCACTTACAAATGTGGTAATTCCAGAATCGGTGAATTACATAGGATCTAATCCATTTATTTTATGTCATAAACTGAATTTATCTTTAGTTTCTCATTCACCATTTAGATTAATAGACAATCTTTTGATCAATAAGAACGGTATTATCATATCATGTGTCGGTAACCCTGCGGCTGTTATTATTCCCAACTCTGTAACCGCTATAGGGGATAGAGCATTCTCATGGTGCGAATCGCTTACTAGTATAAAAATTCCAGACTCTGTAACCTCTATCGGTAATAGAGCTTTCTTCAGCTGCCATTCCCTTAAAAACGTGACGATTCCTAACTCTGTGACCTATATTAGCAATAAAACTTTCTTCGGGTGCAAATCACTTTCGAGCATAACTATTCCTACCTCCATCTCATCTATCGGTAATGAAGCTTTCTCATTTTGTGAATTTCTTACGAATATAAAAATTCCCGACTCAGTAACCTCTATCGGTAACGACGCTTTCTCATGCTGCATATCTCTTAATAGCGTGGTTATTCCTGCCTCGGTGACATCTATTGGGGATTCTGCTTTCAGCGCCTGCGAATCTCTTAAAAGCATTACGATTCCTGACTCGGTAACATCTATCGGAAATGGGGCTTTCTCAAGATGCACATCCCTTACTAGCGTGATGATTCCGGATTCGATGACCGCTATTGCTAATTGGGCTTTCTCAAAGTGCGAATCTCTTAAAAGCATTACGATTCCTGACTCGGTGACATCTATTGGAAAAGAAGCTTTCAAAGGTTGCTATTTTCTTAAAAGCGTGGTTATTCCTAAAACGCTAAAGACTATAGGAAAGGATGCCTTCCCCGAGGATTGTAACGTCATCCGTCGAGACTAACTTGAAGCTACAAATTAGAATGATGATTGGAGATATATCCGTAGTTTTCCTCCGTGGATCTGACTGTTGAGTCGGGATGGAGAATTTCGGATTCTCTAATACTGTGTTCGGGCCTTAGCCGGTCATCCCATCTATGCACCCACAATACAAAGCCCTGCAAAAGCTCCGCAGGGTTTGAATAACCGCCAACGAATGAACAACGTCATGGAACTGCGTGCCGGTATCTGTGGATTTACAGAATAGTATAACCACCGCAGATACCATCTGAGTCTCAGAGGACGTGTGTCATGCAGATTTTTCTTGCCATAGCCTGAGGCAGGGATTTGCAGATATGGAAAGAATGTCTAAATTTGCATTTACCCCAAAGAAGAATCAGGCTCACATTGCCTGCTTATCCTTGACTTAAAACCCCGCTCCGTCGGTCTGAATTTGGGGAGTACTATAATAGGACATCTACGTTACATCTTCACAGTTTTCTCAGCTGCAAACTCAAATGCGTATCTGACACGGTGTAATCACTGGTGAGAGCGGAACACCTCAGACCGTGAACCCCGTAATGCGGAAGATGCTCAAAAAAGGAAATTGTCACTTTGCAGGATGTTGGTTACACAATATTTCAGGGTCTTGAAGTTTCTGAAATCTCAAAGGGCGTAATGAACGGCAAAGGCCCTTATGATAGCGAATGATCGCCAGTGTCGGAGCGGAAAGTCCATATACAAGGAAGCCCCCTCGGCGATGTCCGAGGGGGCTTATGAGTTAGGGATAGATAGTCCGAATGGAGCGAGACCTTAGGCTCGACGGCTTGCCGCAACTCCATAAAATCAATAAAAAAAGAATCATAAATAATTAGCAACTAAATTGCTAATTATAGTAGGTTGTAGGCGTGTATACTTCGTCGTAACTTTGCATACGATTGTTAGCGTATGGAAAAAAATTTAACAATTCTCAAAGAATTTGGTCTTAAAATTCAGCAAATGAGGAAGGAACTCGGCATCTCACAGGAGGAACTTGCTTATAGAGCTGGATTTCATCGCACATATATCGGCATGATTGAGAGAGCCGAAAGAAATATTACTCTTAGTAATATAAAAAAATTGGCAGATGCCTTACATGTAAACATTAAAGATCTGTTTTAACATGAAATATGTTACAAATAATGCTGCTAAGATAAATTATCAAGGAGCAGAGGTCTTATCAATTCAAGAGGTAGTAGAAGCAATGAATTTTGCAAATCAAGCATTACGCAAGCTTCATGAGACTACGCAGGAATTTGATATAAATATATTTGAGACACTTGGAATGAGAAATCTAAGTGGAATGGTAGGTGAATATTTTGCCCGAAGCGTAATGCGCATAGCAAAGGGTAGACTTCAGAGCAATCTACATCAAGATGGATACCCTGATCTTCTCCTCACTGATACCAAAGAAAAGATGGAATATTTTGAGACTTTATATACTGAAGATAATGGGAAAAAATATCCTGTAAGTAAAGAAGCTTTCAGCCCTTATAAGTATGGTGGAATAGAGATCAAAGCAACTTGTGGCAGTACTCCACCTGCTTCAAAAGTTGCTAAGCCTTTAGTTGGTGAACAGAGAGTCCATTTAATAAACTCATTTGACTGGAAGGCACACCATAGAACGACAAATCATTTGTTAGCCATCTTATGGGATTTTATTGATGGAAATCCCACGATTGTTGCTTGTTTCTATCAAAATCAATTAGAAGTAAATGATTGGGGAACGATTGTCCAGCCTCATGACGGAGGCGGAAGAACAACAAGTGTCTCCATTATGCAGAAAAGCGGTATTCAAAAGATGTGTAAAGGTTGGGTAGCAGTTTTAGATGATCCTGCTTATATAGAACTGCTATCAAATAAAAAATGGATAGGTTATAACGTGAAATAAAAAGAGGTCAATTGACCTCTTTTTTATTTCTATGGTTTATAATTGATAATATAATCTGCTATACGTTCAATTAGCAAGGGAGGCACACTTTCTCCAATAGTATCACGTATTAGACCCTCTGGAACACACCTTCCATCAATCTCAAAGGAATAATCGTATTTTGAAATTGTCTGAAGAATAAGTGCCTCATAAATAGATAGAACTCGATCTTGAGAGGGATGAAGTTTATTATCAGAGCAAGCATACTGAAAGTTTTGAGTTAAGGTACTTGCTGGTTCATCCCATGACATTCTTTTGTATGCACTTGTAAACGCTTTCATAAAGCGCTTTTCGCCTGTTATCTTATCAATTGTATATGGTCGTGGTAATAACTCGCCACACTTTTCGCAGTATAATGGAGTATCCGTATTGGCTTTATTAATTCCATCTACATCATGTTTGGCACCATGAATTCGGTTCCCTTGATAACGGCATTTGGGATTGATACATTGATTATTAAGAGCAGTTTGCCCTTCGGGTGTATTATGTACCCAAAACAACTTCTTATCATCTAATAATGGAACCCTGTGAAGTGGAAGAGTCGTGCAAATATTCTTACCTTTTTCAGCGGATAGAGGGGGAAGATTACCAATTGCAGATCTTAAGGTAACCCATGGCTCAACAAAAATAGACGAATCCTTCCCATGGGTTGGATGCGGTATATGTACGACTTGCTTAGATGGATTCGATGAACGTCTAAGAATTGTTATTAGACGTTTTCTATGTTGCGGAACTCCATAATCTGCTACATCAACGACTGTAGGATTCCCCTCGTATGAATCACCAAGTTCTCTATGAATATAGTCAATTATATTTATTAACGAATCATTACCATCCTGTATAAGAGTATTAATCATATTAGGTACGTTCTCGAAAATAACCCATTGAGGTTTAAGCTCTTTGATTACATCAATAGCAGGAATAATGAGACGATTACGTTCATCAAACTTGGGACGAATACCATTGCGGAAATTACGGAGCATGGTACCCATACCATTAGATGACATGCCTTGGCAAGGCGGTGTGGCTAAAATAACAAAAGGAGGATCATTATAAGTAGTCTTATAATATTCTATTATATGATTTTTTAGCTTCCATATATCGCCATTGAAAGTTGTTGCTTCCGGATGATTATGACCAAATAGTCTCATCCTATCTGCGAGCAGTTCACAGCCAATAACAGTCCTAATATTTTTAGCTTTTAAACCCAAATCTCCTATACCAGAGGATGAAAATAAGCTTATAGCATTCATAGTAAATTGATTGAAGAGGTTAATAAAAACATCATCGTGAGATGGGGAACGCATATACTTGTAATTAATAATAATGCAATGGTCGATAGTGCTTTTCATTAAATAAAAAAGAACTAATTTCCATCTGCTCATCCTTTATTATTAATATTTTCTGCCACGATATTAGAATATCGGGGGTGTACTTTTCTTCGTTTACAACCGATAATACTTTGTCAGCAATCCACATCTTACGCAATTCTATAGCATCAATACAAAGTTTTATGCTATAATTGGAATATGTTCTTCCTGTAGTGGTCTTTGACCTCTTTCATTACTGCTGTACATTGGGACATCAACCGATAGGCACTCCGCAAGTTCTTTTGCGCAAGTCCCATATATTCACGTCGTTGCCTTATGTAATCACAAAAATTCATATTTATTGTTGTCAGAGATTGACAACAAAGTTAATACAAATATATGAGAACAAAAAATATTTTGTCAAAAAATGACAATAACGCTTATGCGAATACTATCTAAGCTTTATTTCTTTCCTATGAAAATCAGTACAGTATTTTCGTAACAACGGAGGATAGGATTCAGGAAGCACTTTTATAACTTTTGACAGGTCTGTTTCTTTAATGAAGGATAAATTTGCTTTACACAAAGGAGGCTGATTAGATGTATGAAAGACCCCAGTTTTATTATCAATGGGAATGGTTTCATGTTTGGATGGATTATTACTGATTTTATCCAAGTATGTAAAATTACCTATCGCACCTCTATTCCGAAAGTATATGACTTCATTTGCATTTATATAAGTTATTGCATTTAAAGTATCTATATCTTTAGCGTTATTTAGTATTACAGAAATTGATTTACGTGTACCAACTTTATAACAAGCATTGTCATACAAAAGGAACGAAATTCTTGGTGTCAAAGGAAAGAATATCTGAGTCCCTATTGAATTAAATGCAAATGTTTTACGTTTGATTCGTTCATGAAACTGATTGTAGAGGCAAACCGGACTATCTGAAGTAATAAAATCTTTAGAGGTATTGTTTATTAAGAATTTGTAGCTTAAGTCACGACATGAGTTGTATAAATCTACTGCTACACTTAGAGAGAGGTCAATATTATTCTGACGAGAATTGATATCCTCAAATTGTGAAAGATTTATGTTTGGGAAACTAATTGAAAGGTAGTTTTGTATATTCTTACTCGTATCGATAAGTTCCATAATAGCAGCCTCTGTTCTTCTTGACTGTAAAAACAAGAACATAGCCAATAAATGTAAATCTGAGTCTAAAAGAGAATCAATATTTTTATTTATCTTTTCAAGCACCTTACCATATTCGTTTTCAAAATATCCAAGCCCTTCTTCGATATTCAAATCCTTACCATAGAAATAAGGTTTTGAAGCTTGTCCAGAAAGAGAAGCTTCTTTAACCAATTTTCCTTTAGATTTTATATATAAATCTACACAATTTTCCCCTGAAGCAAAGCTCCTTAAATACACTTTAGGAACAAAGTGTTGGTTCTTTCGTTCTGCCATCCTAATTTAGTAATTTTCGATGGCTTCGATGAACGGCAGGTCGGATTCCTCGCACGAGCGGAGTGGATAGAGTTCAGGAGTGGTACTTTCGTCAGCGCCATAGCCTATGCCGGTGCAGAAAGCGAGAGCCTGCTGTCCGGTCTCGAAAACTTCGGGTTCGCCGAAGTCGAGATATTTGTCAGATTCAAGGTACTCCTTGAAGCCGTCAATGTCGTCGTCAACAAGAAAATTTATCGCGAGTGGATCAGAAATAACATAAACTTTTACTGCCATTGTCAGGAGATTTTGAAGTTGTTTTTATACTTGCAAAGGTAATAAAAATTCCTGAGAAATGCAAATCTATACGCCTGAAAATTAGCAATTTTACTGGTGTAATTACTTGACTCGTATCACTCCCGACATTGAGAGTGGGAAGGAGTCGTGGTATGGGAATTTTTCGCAGCCGATGAAAAGGGCATCGAAAGCGTCGGTGCCGTCGGTGCGGTGTTCAAGGGGGGCTGCTTCGGACTCGGCAAGTTTCTCCCCGGATTTGTCTTTGCGGAAGCCATTGCGTCTGTTGGAGATACCGGCAGACGGCACCGCGAGAATAAGATCCTCGTTGGTCGAGCGGTTGAAAAATGGCATTAGACGATTCCAATACTTTTGCGAGGTGACTTCCGACTCATATTCAACATTAAGCTCATGAATGAGTACCCCCGGCAATCAGCCAACTCCAGTAATATATTAAGCATGGAGATAAGGTAGTCAAACGTCTATCAGCAGATTTGAAAGCAGCATTCCCCAAAATGGGTATGTCGGAGCACAAACTATGGGATATGAAATGCTTTTATGCGCGTTTTAAGGATTCTGAGCCAAAACTCCGACAGCGTGTCGGAGTTTTGCCGTGGTGGAATATTAATAAGCTGATTGCTAATATTATTGGGGCTGATTGTGTATTTATGCAACTTTACCGGTTTCAATTTCGGATTTGAGGAATTGGAAGATATAGACTGCTCCCTGATAATAGAGTCCGCATTCGGGGTCGTTGAGCTTGGCAAAGGTGGTGGATGAATAAAGCTCATCAAGTGCACGGTGTATGTCCCAGCCATATTCTGCCATGAGCATTTCAGTGAGTTCTGCCGCAAGGCATTCTATTTGAAACTGTATGTCTTGATTCATAATAGCTACGTTTGAGCCGTGATAGAGACGTTTCATATCTTACCTCCTTCCCGTTGGCAAATGAGTTGGAGGTCTGAGACGGCATCGTC
>JAAVHP010000019.1 GCA_014799665.1 Clostridiales bacterium | reverse complement strand
TTGCAGGATCCAGTTGTGAATGCTTCTGATAAATTGATAATCACAGCGGCTTTGGGCTACATGATTCTTCCCCTGGATTTGGTGCCTGATTTCATCCCTGGAGGCTTCATTGACGATGGAGTAATCTTGACTTGGGCACTCAACCAATTGAAAGGGAAAATGACAGAATCCACTCTCCAAAAAGCTAAAGATAAATTGAGGGAATGGTTCCCGACTGTGACAGATGCTGAGTTAAATTAAAAATTTAAATTAAAGATGATGACGACTTTTATCCAAGAAATAGATAATTTTGGACCCTCCAGTGCCACAGAAAGCGTTTATAATACTCTCTTAGGGGAATATGAACGTGTCGTAATGAAAAGTCTAATTACTTCGTTTGGATTGGATTTCATTGTCAAGGATCAACATGGAGGAGATGTTGATACTATTCATAATGTGCGAAAAATCGGTATGGATGATAAGATGAAATATAAGAACTCTGCTAATGAGAAAGCTTATAATAGTCGTGAAGCATACGATACTAGTGTCTATCATGGAGATCGTCGTTTTTCTCAGAAAAAATCTGATGCTCGCAGGAACTATAATGAGTATGGCACAAAAATCCGAGACGCATACACAAATCAAGAATTAGAGTATACTAAAGCTTCGTCAGTGCCCAAGGAATTGAGAGTGGAGCTTGACCATGTGGTAGAATGTAAGGCGATTAATGATGATAGAGGTCGTGTTTTATCTGGAATTAGTGGTGTTGACTTAGCAAATCAAGAAAGTAATTTAGCCTGGACTAATAAAAGTTTGAATGCTTCAATGGGTGCTTGGGCAAGAGGTGTTAATGATAGGTATAAAAAAGAGCATGGCTGTGACGCGCCGATGGAGATGGTGAATATGGAGGCATATATTGCTGCTCATCCTAATATAGATGAACAGACTGCTAATAATATGCGTGTTCAGTATCTTCGTTCCAAAAATGCTTACGATCAACGTATAAATAGCGCTTATTATACCAGTTCCTCTTTCGTTACAGCTACTGCCAGGGCTACCGCAAAGGTTGGTTTTAAGATGGGTATAAAACAAGCCATTGGGCTTATATTGAGTGAGATATGGTTTGAAGTAAGGAATGAATTCAAACATACAAAAGACACTACTCAGAATTTGGTTACAAACTTGGCTAATGCGTTTAAGAGGGGTCTCGAGAACTCAAAAACTCGCTATAAAGAGATTTGGAGGGAATTTATAAGTGGGTCTGTAGCTGGAGTCTTAGCTTCTCTGACAACTACAATCAGCAATATATTCTTTACTACAGCAAAAAAGACTGTAACTATAATTCGGCATTCTTGGGCTTCTTTAGTTGAAGCTGTAAAAATTCTTTTTATTAATCCCGATTGTTTGCCTGTCGGTGAAAAATTCAGGGCAGCAGCAAAAATAATAGCTGCAGGAGCATCTGTCGTAGCAGGAGCAATGATTGGAGAGGTTGTTAAAGCAACCGGTGTGGGGTCAATTCCAATTATAGGTGATGTAGTATCCACATTTATATCCTCATTAATAACAGGTGTGATGAGTTGTACACTACTATATGCGCTTGATCATAGCTCTGCCATTAATGATATAGTGGGTATAGTAAATAAAATTCCATCAGTAAATAACTGTGTGGTCTATTTTAAACAACAGGGTGCATTGTTGGATGAGTATGCTGCAAAGTTAGCAAGAATAGATATAGATAAGTTTCAAAAGGAGACGAATCTATATAATCAGGCTCTTGATCAGTTGGAATATGTATCCAATCCAAAAAGAATGAATGAGATCTTAAGAGATATCTATTTTAATAAATTGCAATTTAAATCACCTTACGGTACATATGATTGTATAGATGATTTTATGAATGATCGATCTGCCGTATTAACTTTTTCATAATGTTTACATGTGATAGGTGCGGTGC
Source organism: Clostridiales bacterium (assembly GCA_014799665.1). Classification (NCBI taxonomy): domain Bacteria; kingdom Bacillati; phylum Bacillota; class Clostridia; order Eubacteriales; species Clostridiales bacterium. The sequence goes on along the minus strand of JAAVHP010000019.1, from coordinate 3,219 downwards.
ATGTTGTAGGCATTTAAATCTTAACCCTATTTATTCAGATCTTGATAGAGGAGATGGTGTTTGTAGATATCTTATTGGAAATCTTTGCAGTATATATGCCAGTCGTCCCTTAAAGTGTCGGGTAGATGAATCTTATGATTTGTATTTCAAAGATTTATATTCAAAAGAAGAATATTACGAGATAAATAAATTAATGTGTATTAAATTAAAAGCGCTTAAATAATATGCCATTACCATTAATATTAGGAATAGCGGCTGCTGTCGCAGGAGGAGCAGGGATTGGATTAGGGATTAAGGGTGGCAAAGATCTGTATGATGCTAAAAACACTCATAATCAAGCCCAAAAACGTAATAAAGAAAATATCAATCGCCATGCTTATACAGAACATCAGTGTGTAAAAACTATGGATGATTTGGGAATTGTAGAATGTAATGCTTTAAAAAGTATTCAAAGATTCCAGAATCTTTTCGCAAAGATTCATAATAAGCCGAGAATTGAAGAAACAATGTCTGCTCAGGTAGAGATAGAACCATTCACCCCCAAGGCTCTTACAGATGCGGCAGTAGGTGCAAGTGTGCTTGCTGGTGCACTTAAAAGTGCTACTTTCGGTTCTGCAGCAGGATTCGCGGCATCTGGTGCTACAACATCGGCTGTTATGGCATTGGGAAGTGCTTCCACTGGAACATTGATAAGTAGTTTAAGTGGGGCTGCTGCAACAAATGCGACTTTAGCAGCTTTGGGCGGTGGATCGTTGGCTGCAGGTGGGGGAGGAATGGCTCTCGGTGCAACAATACTTGGTGCTTCATCTTTAGGAGTAGGATTGCTTGTTGGTGGCGTAATTTTCAGTCTGAAAGGTAGTTCAGTAAGTAAAAAAGCGGATGATGCTCACAGACAGATGCTTGAAAATGAAAGAAAAATTAATGAAATTTGTCGCTATCTTGATAGCTTGAAATCGATTGCCTCTTCTTACTTATCCACACTACGTAAGGTTATACGTTGCTATGATCAATATGTGAATAAAATGGCATATGTGATTGAAGTTGCTCATGCAGACTCATTAAACTGGAATCTTTTTTCAGATGATGAAAAAAAGATTGTGGAAAATACTGTGCTTTTGGTTGGAGTAATTTATAATATGTGTAAGGTTAAATTAGTCCTTGCCAATGATAGTTCTAACCAAGTGAATGATATTAATAGGGCAGCTATTAATAATGCAAAGAAGATGGCAGAAAGCACTCTTCAATCTGTAAATTATGGAACAAAAGGTGCATCGCAGGCTCCCAATCTGAGTGTTGACGCTTTTAAATCCATATTCAGATTGGCTATAAAAAATGAGAGAGGTAACCGTGTTCTCTTTGACTGGGATAAGGTTTTGGAAATTATCAACCGATCAACTGGAAGACAGTATTCTAAGAATAAGCTAAGAGAATTAGTTCCAAATTTCGGGAGAAAAGATCATGTGAATCTTTCCGCTGTTGCAAAACAAATTGGTGAAATCATGATTATGTAATTTTAACATTTTAATAACATAACAAGATATGTTTATAGATATATGTCCAGATTGTGGAAATGAGGTAGAGGGAGTTTTCGAACCCTCCACTACTCGTAAAGTATTTACTTACCTTGGAAAGAAAGCAGGAGTAAAGGCCGTATCGCATATTGTGACAGGAGGTAACAAACTGGGAGCTGATTTAGTGGAAAAGGCAATTAATAACTTCGCTGGTGATGTAATAGATGAAATTGCAGAGGAGATAGCTGACGAATGTGTAGATAGAAAGCTCTATCGCTTCAGGTGTGGAAATTGTGGAAGAATGTGGACTCGTACGGAAGATATGAAGTACGGTATGTTGGAATCCAGAGCCAAATACGATCAACAGATTTCTATTAGAAATTGGGATTATGATTATACCCAAAATGAACCTTTCGTTGAGGATGAAACCATATTGAATTGGTCGCAATGGATAGATCAAAAGTTATGGGATATGGGTAAACTTGCGAACAATGGTACTGAAGCTGATATAGACGCATATGAAGAGGAGATATTATGGAAGTTGGGCTTTATAAAAGATGATCAAGAATTATACGATCGTCTGAAGGCTCGCGTAAATAAACATGCTAAAGAGATTAAAGCCGTACATCGGATTAACCATAAATCGTACTAAAACAGATGTACATCCTATGAAAAAGTTTCTTATCCTCTCGGCTTCCTTCCTCCTTTCCATAGGAGCATTTGCGCAGTCGGCGAAAGTGATTGTAGATTCCCGAGGGAATGTTGTCGGCACTTACAGCAGAAGTACCGCCAACTCCTATATCGTTTTCGGTCAAGACGAATTCTCTGTTCCCAAGGCCGGCCATAAAATTGTAACCTATTCCGCTGAAGTAGGACAAGGCTACTTGGAATGCAAGAATTGGGGAGTGGTTAACGTGCGTAGCATCCCCTCCACAAGCGGAGAAATCGTGGGGAGAATGATCTATGAGGAAGGAGATTTCCCTGAATCATACCGTTGTCTCGGCAAACAGAATGGGTGGTATAAAGTTAGCATCAATAACCGGGTAGGTTATGTGCGTCAAGACTTAGTAACATGGACAGTCGAAAGTGCATATTAATGCTTTCGGAAGAGATTAGTCTTTAGAGTATAATGCATTATATAATATTGTTAATACTATCGTACCTATTTACGATATGGATGATAGGTGGATATGTTCAGGATATAGCGTTTAATCTTACGTTTATAATCACAATGATTTTGCCTATAATTCTTATAATTATAGGTATATGCATTGTTGGGGATGATAAGAATAAACTGCTTAATTATTTTGGTGGTTTACTGATAGTCGCCTCGATATGTTTCTATTTTGGATTCATATTCTCAGAATCTTTGCGTGAATTTGTCTTCAATCAATGTAATATAGATCTGCCTAAAAAGCTTGAAATTGACATTCCACTTTGGAAGTGGATATGTATTTATGTGGTTGATGGATTCTTATTCTTGCTTATGGGAGCTGGGACCTCTTCAGAGGATAAAGACAAGAAGAATGAGGAAATAGAAACATCAGAGACAAAGGAAGAAATAGATAACTCTTGATTCTATATTTTTTATGAGGCTGTGTCGTAATTAAGGTTTACGGCGCAGTCTCTTTTTATGAGTTCTGAGGTTTCGATATTTCTCAGACGGCTGATTTTTGAGGATTATTGGAAAATATTCGATTCTCGGGCG
>JAAVHP010000018.1 GCA_014799665.1 Clostridiales bacterium | reverse complement strand
TCCTCTCACAGCACCTTCCTCTCCCCCCTTCTGATATGCTTCCCGAGACAATTGAAGAGAAGGCCGTCTGTTATGCCGATAAATTTTACTCAAAATCCGGCGACATCACCCGGGAGAAAGCTCTCCCCAAAGTGATCTCCTCAATGGCTCATCACGGAGACGACACCCTCCACCGCTTTATGGAATTACATCGCTTATTTAATCCGGAAGAATAGGGAATTTTATATATTTTTAGATTGGGTTTGCAGCCGTTGGTTGCAAACCCTTATTTTTTTGCAACTACATAACTTACGTTTAAGCCATAATTTTTTTATGAGCATTCTCATAAATCCCCAAGATCTATTCATACCTCTATCCAACCACATAGAAAGACCTCAAACCCACGATGTGGGTTACATTCTTTGTAACCTCGGGTTCCGACGACCGAAGGGAGTGAACCCGAGGCTACTCACCCGACGAAGCTATACCTGCGGAGCAGGTTGCATTACCATCACATGGTTGGATTATGTATGGGAGGCCGCGATTCGCTTAAAAGAAGGAATTGAATTAATCCAAGCGCAGAACTTTAGGCTGCCGCCTACGCTTGAACGAGCAGGAACCGGCGCAGAAATAATTATTACCGACCATTAAGCCTAAAGGCTTCCGGAGAAATATGCAGAAGATTCCCCAACGACTGTAAATTGTCCTTTCATTGAAATGTATTGGGGAATTATGGGGATAATCATTTTTTCTTTTTGCAACCTTTCAATTAATCTTACAACTTCTCCACTCGTTTTCTTTGCAATATTTCAGAAGGTTCATCTTTTTAAAATAAAATTCCCAATTTTGCGCCCAAGGAAAAGGATATACATAAAAATTATTTAAAAATTTTTCAAAAAAATAATTTTCCTTAAAACAATTTTAATTTTATTGCGTTATAATTACACAAAATAATAATTGCGTATATTAGACACAATTATTAAATATTACAGATCGATCGTAAATTTAAAAATATTTCATAATTCATGTTTACTCTTTTGCAATATAGAGTATATATGATTATAAAAAACAAAAATCATGATAGAACTAACAGAAAAAGAGAAAGAGATGCTTACCACCGGTATCGTCTTTTCGACTTCAAAGCCCAATCCTCTTTTCATAAAAGAGGGAATGGAAGGTGGTAACTATGTATGTGAGGCTTATCAAGTAAACGATCACTTGACCTTGGTGATTTACGATCTTTCTCTCTCAACCACCTCTCAACGAATCCATATAGATGGGAAAGAGATTGAACACATTAAAATACATTCATGGATTGATTCTAAAGGAAAAAGATGCTACCAATACTACAACATTAAGCTACGGACATGTGAGGGCGAGCTCCTTATGTGTGAGGAAGGCGAATGGAGTAAAGACTTTACTATCTGGTCCGACAAATACGCAGGACTATCCTTAGACACTCAAGCCAAAAGATACTTCATTGATTTCCTAAGACTCTATCTCGAGGAAAAGGGGGAAAATGAGAAAAATAGAATGGAAGAATCTAACACAGAGACTTCCGAAGAAAATGAAGTTTCCCCCATTTAAAAATAAATGGGTTCAAAAAACACAATATCTCAAAACTTATAAACTATAAAGTATGTCTGACCTTACTTCAGTGAGTGCTCCTAAGGGAGCCAAAAAAGCATTCGACGATCTTTTGCGGAAAATGTATATCAGCAATGTAGCAAAACGACTCCGCGATTTGGATCAACCTTCTGCAACCGACAAGCAACGCTGGGTTTGGGAACTTATCCAGAATGCCAAAGATACCATCGCTAATGACAATACGCGCGATAAAATTAATGTTTCGATTAACATTAATGGGGACATAGTGACGTTCACTCATGATGGAAATCCGTTCACTCTAAATGCCCGTCTGGGATTACTATGGAAATATAGCGAGGCAAAGGAAACTCAAGAGAGTACCGGCCGTTTTGGCACAGGTTTTCTTACCACTCACTGCCTTTCAAAAATTGTCAGCATTGAGAGCGACGTCTATGATGACGATGATTTCAATAACGTACTCGGATTTAGAGTAACCATGTACCGCGACGGCGATACAGAGTCCGAGCTCCTTGAAGGTCTTGATAAAATGGAGTCAAGTGAGGTCTACTTCAAAGAGAGTTTTGGACATACATCATTTACATATCATATTAAATCCGATTCTGGACGCGAAGCTGTAAGATTGGGTATAGAAAACTTCTATAACAATATAGCTCAGACAATGCTCTTCTGTCCTGAGCTCAACTCCGTAGTGATCAACAACAATGGTTCACTCCTTAAGGTTGAGAGAGGAGATTCTAATAACCTCACTGCGGATATTAAGGAACAGACAATAATATTTACCGGAGAAATCAACCAGACAAGACGCTTTATCTCCACCTCCCTAATCAAAGAGTCTCCCGAACTTACGGCTCGTTATAAAAATGCAAGGAACATGCGCCTTCAAACTGCTATAGAGATTGATGGAGAAAACAATATTATTCCCAAAGGGAAATCTTGTGGTTTCTACTGTGTGCTTCCATTAGTGGGGATTGAAAATCAGCTTGATGAACCGATTTATGTGAACTGTCCGGATTTCGAACCCGATAGTGAACGGCAAAGCCTTATGCTTAATGGACAGACCTTTAATGAGGAAAAGGGACATATCACTGAAGTTGGTATAAATCGTTTGATTTATGCTGATATCTTAGCTCAATATGAAAGGCTCCTCTCATATGCCGTCACATCAAATTTCGGGAACCCCTTCTATATGATTCAGGGACTTAAAAGAGCCAAGAATCATGAAAAATTAGATCAAGAATGGTATAAGTCAGAAGTGGTCCAGAACTATCGCAACTTGGCTCTTCAACAAAAGATGGCTAAAGTGGCCGACGGAGAAAAAATCAGACTAACGGATGCCATAATCATTAAGGAATCAAAAAATGAAGATGAGAAAGAACTCCTAAATCTGGTAGCTCAAATATATCCCTCTGAAGTTTTGGAGGATAATCACAAGTGGGCAGAAGAAATCTGGAATAATGGAGATCTTAGAGTTTGGAATCTTGAAGACTTCTGTAGGCATATCTCCGAAACATATTCAAACTGGAAGAATATACCTCTTGTATCTGGGGAAGATATCTCAACCTGGTATAACGCATTTCTTAGTGTTGTTGCAAAGCGTAATGACTCTCTTCTATCGGAATACGCGTTGCTCCCTGACATTAATGGGACACTCCACAAAAGAGATGGCTCGCTAAAAGAAAATGTGGGCGTATCCGACATAGCGCTTAATATTCTTGCCAAGTTAGGTAAAGATAAAAGTTCTGATATTCTCAATTCTAATATCACGGCTGTATCATTGGAAGGCAAATATACCACCACTTCGGCCGCCCACGATATCAATGAATGTGCTCGTGAGATAACCCAGAATAATGGATGGCTCACAAAGCTAATGCCTCTTATGGCAATCGTTCCAACAGACGCGGCTAAGTATCCTAACCAGACCGGATTTTGCGAAAAAAGAAAGGCATTTTTTGAGATAGCAAAAAATCTATTTGGACTTGAAGAAGAAGAAACCAATGACAACTCGCTTACTGCTGCCTCATGGGAAGTACTTGATGAACGCTTCCGAAAAGCAGTAGTTGCCAAACTACATGAGCTCCAGTGCGTTGATAATCTTCCACAGGGACTTGGCATAAACTGGCTTAATGATACTCTAAAAGTGATTGAGCCTACCTCAAATCAGTGGGATAATTATGCAGTTGTTCCTAATCAGTATGGAAACTTCCGTAAAAAAGAGGATCTATATATTGATCTTGGAATCGAAGCAGTCCTTAAAGATGATATCTTTAAGCCCATCGGTGTGGATGTCAAAAAATTTCTTCTACATACAGGAATAGATGCAAAAGCCATTGGGATAGGGAAAGAGTGGTCAACAACATCCCTGGTCGGCAGCATTAGAGATAGATTCATGAGCAGCAATAATCCTGCCCCTGGATACCATAATATCGGTCATAGATATTATAAATATTCCAAAGAGACCCTTCTCCCAATTGCGCGTTATCTTCTTGGCATTCTTCCGTCTTGGAAAGAGTCTGAGACTTATGAATCACAAGAAAATTTTAGAGAAATAGTGGATATCTTATCGGATGTAAGTGTTCCTTTCATCGGAAATATCAACTATTCTGAATCCAATCTCTGGGATATACCAAACAAGCTCGTAGCGGATTCTTTATTCGATGTTTTAGAATCAGACGCTACTATAGAGGGTATAAACTATCGCCTTGGTTCAATAGGTACGCAGCGCGTCTATGAATATTTAAATGATCTCTATTCTTCTTTTAGAGATCTTAAATTGGAAAAAACATCAGCAAAAATATATCCTAATCAGAATGATAAACTTTGCGCACTTTCTGCACTCTCTTCCGAGTATGGAGAGATTGATGAGATATTAAAAGACGTTGCCGCCAATCTACCTGGAGGAACCGACTACAGAGAGGAGCTACTGCACAAAAATGCAAAGGTATTCTTTGAGAGAACAATATCTCGTGATCAGGTCCTTACATTCATCGATAATAAGATCGTTGAGTTATTCGAAGCTCCCTCTAATTGGAGAGAGGAGGCATATAAAAACAATGTGACCTTATTCATTGAGGGATGGGCTAAAAATAATGAATCAACATTTAAAGATAAATGTCCCAAGACAGAAGCTCAAAAAGACGCCATCACAGTAAATGTGATAATCACCCCTGAAATCAGGGAAAAACTCCAAGCCATTGTAAGGACTGGAACTGATATTGCTTTGATAGAAAAGGCTCATGAGAATGCTGAAAAAGTGGCATATTTAGAAGAAGAAAATGCTAAACTTAAGGCTGAAATTGAGAAGCTATATGCAAAGTTCAACCTCCTAAATAGAAGTACAGTCGTTAGTGTGGGTGACGATGATGCCGGTCTTTCAAAAGAACTCCAACAAGTATACTTGGATGAGGCAAAAGATATGATCCTTGAGGATCTAAAGAATAGTGGGTATGACATCTCCCAAGCTATATGGGATGATTACACAAAAATATCGGGAGTCCGCAAGATTGGTTCTGAAAAAGCATTTCCAGTTGTGTTTCGCAGTAACAAGAGCCATCGCAACACAATAATTTCACCACTCGAGTGGGACACTCTAATGGAAGAGAATGCTATGTTTGGTGTGGTAACAGATGGCATGGTTAAGAAATATGATTTGCGAGACATATTATCCCAATCTGATAATATGACAATACGATTCTCAACCAAGAATTGCGACATACCAGAACGTCTGGATAAACTATCACAAGCATTCCGCTACTTCAAGGGTATTCAATTCGATTTCGATAAGTTTATTGCCCCTACTCATCTCACTTGGCAAAACTTCTTTCCCCCAGAATTGAATACATCAGAAAAACCAGCTACTGGCAACTTAGAACTATTTTAACGCATAGAAAACATGCAACGCGAAAAAATTCGTAAATTTCTGAATACGGAACTAAATGCGGTGACAGAGGATTTCGGTAAGAAATTCTCTGCCCCCGCTACATATCTGTTTCGCGAAAGTGAAGAAATATTTGTGGGGTTATTAGTAAAGTTTGATGAGGGTGAGATGATAGTAAAATTCAAGTCATCCAATGCATTTCCCCGGAAGGGAGAATATCTACAAGCCATGTATCTCACATCACGACTACAGAATCTTCACTCTTGGAATGGGATGACCTATGGTGACTTACTAAAGAATCGAGTAAAAGACTCTGAAGCCGTTTGTGTATGGCAATCCAAATCCACAGACGGAGAGTATATCCTACTTGGCTTTCGAGGAATTGATCTTTCTTTTGCGGAATTTCTAAAGAATGCACCAAACGCACTTATTGTTTTCGGACCCCATCAGCCGCCTATCCAATATTTACAAAACTTACTTCGTCTAACTTATGATGAGGTGTCCAAAGGCGTGCAGGATATTTTAGATTATTCTTATTGCAATATTTCAAATATTCCGATAGGTATAAAACGTGAAAAACCTGTTGACTTCATTTATCAACAAATTCAGAATTCACCCGTCACTATATTACAAGGACCTCCAGGAACAGGCAAAACTCAACTCATAGCAGAACTATGTAATCGACTTTGCCATGAAGGTAAGTCTGTTCTTGTTACAGCTCTTACTAATCGAGCTCTTATTGAGGTCGCAACAAAGGATGCATCAGGTTCATTATTAAAAGAAGGAAGGGTGTATAAATCGAAACTAACATTAGATGAAGAGAAGGAAGCCAAAGGAGTAAACAATCTCCAACAGGTACTTCCCATTAAAGGAAGCGTAGTTATGGCTACCTATTATATTGCTTCGGGTTTTGGTGCTGATTTAAATGAGGATGGAGTCTTTGATGTTGTAATTATGGATGAGGCAAGCCAAGCATTGTTGCCAATGTTCGCCGTTGCAAAAAAACTTGGTTGCTCTAATCTATGGGTAGGCGACACTGCCCAGTTAGGCCCCATAGTAAGTATTAATTCGGATAAGGTAAAGGAAAAGAATTTATCAAAATATGTAGAGGGGCTAACTACTATGGCTCAACAACGCTGCTTTCCAATCTATCAGCTTACAAAAACATTTCGACTTTCTCAAAGAGGAGCCAACTATACGAGCTTATTCTATAATGAATCTTTGACTTCGAATAAAAAGGATAATATAATTTTTGCTTCCTCTATCAATAAGATTCTTCATCCACACGGAGGTCCCTTTCTTCTTTTAACTGATATGAATCTTGGAGAATACAATCCATCTTTCGCATTAGACATGACCACTTTCATAGCTCATTCTATAATACAGGAATGTAGAAATAAAGAATTGGCTATATTAACTCCTTTTCGTAAGACCGTTAGAAGTTTACAAAAAGTAATTTCCTTAAGACTGGGTGTTAATAATAATGTATTGATTGACACCATAGCCAGAGTGCAGGGACTAACCTCTGAGATCACCATTTTTGTCATACCAAATACATCTCTTGCATATTCCTTGGAGGAACATTTATTCAATGTTGCCACAAGCCGTGCTAAAAGTCATACCATAATAGTTGCCGATAAGAGTATCTTGAATTATAAGTATATGAGTAAAAAAATAAGAAGTTATCTCACAAAACTTAGTGAAGAAGCCTCTTTATTTATACCAGCTACTGATATACCGGCTAATTTTAAAATTATTAGTCAATAAAAACTTTCCACCATAACCTGGAGTTTTGGTTATATATCCTTGGTAACTACTCTTTTGTATATCAGAAATTTTTTGTAATTTTGCAGTCGATATGAAACATATGTTCAATACATATTTTGAAGGAGTCAATGCTGATTTGTGGCACTCTATTTGCAAGCGTTATGGCAACAGAAAGATTTTCGATAAAGGTGAAAGATTCTGTTATGAGGGTCAGCCTGCGTATTATATGGGTTTCATAGAATCAGGCTACTTCAAGCATATCGTGAGGGATTACAAGGGGAAGGAACAAATTATTGGATTTTTCTTTAAGGATGCCATGGTTGCCGATTATCTTTCAATTTTGGAAAATGCAGATGCAAGGAGCGAGATTGTCGCCGCTACAAAAGCCAAAGTTATTATCTGCGAAGGGGATATTGTCAATGAGGTAATGTCCAAACATACGGAAGCGCGACAGGCATTATCAAAAATGATTATGTGCCAGACTTATGACAGGCTGATTGATCTATACAAGAAGTCTCCAAAAGAAAGATACTTATATCTGATAAAAAGCTGTCCGGAGATACTTCAACAGATAACCTTAAAAGAACTTGCTTCTTATCTGAAAATTACACCGACTTACATTAGCCGTATCCGTAAAAGCCTTCTCACTGAATAATTTAATCTATAATAAACAAAGTGTCCCCAAAGTTTTATCATAACTTTGGGGACACTTTATTGTTGAAACAGTTTGAGCCGACACCCCGGCAAATGATGCGAGGAAGGCTCCAAGAATTCTTATCACGGCTTCTTGCCATTTACCGATACTATCTTTGACTGCTTGACAAGAACAAAATCATACTCATCGGCATAGCCTCTTACTTCGCCTTTCATTGTGACTTTATCGCCTTTACTTACATGATGCAGTTTCAGGTAATCGGTGAATGGTAATAAGTATTACCGGCAATTATTTCATACTTTTTTATCGTTGACAATTTCAATCCTCGATTGCTTCATAAGTATGATGTCATACTGAGGTACATAGCCTCGCACTTCACCGTTAATC
>JAAVHP010000017.1 GCA_014799665.1 Clostridiales bacterium | reverse complement strand
GTGATGACTTCTCCCGCCTATGCCATGCATGTGACGGGCGCGATGAAAGCTTTGTTGGACCACCTCGCTTACCGTTGGATTTCGCACCGTCCGGCCACGGAAATGTTCGGGAAACGCGCTGTTATCCTTACGCAATGCTTGGGCGGCGGTTCACGCACCACCGCCAAGGACATCAAACACAGCCTGTCTTGGTGGGGCATCTCCGAAATAGGCGTGTTCAGCGGCACGCTATACGGGGATATTGTATGGGAACGCCTTTCGGAACAGCGGCGGAAGAAATTGCTTGCCGGCGTTGCGAAACTGTCTCGCGCCTACGTCAAAAAAGACTATACCCGTCCTTCCCGTACCCGTCTGATAATCAAACTCCGCTTCCTGTTCAGCCGTTGGTTGCAGAAACGCCTGCACCGCAGCATTCCCGAAACGCTCGATTGGCGCTACTGGCAAGAAAAAGGCTGGCTGGATGCCGCCCGCCCGTGGAGGAGGGAAAAGTAGCGGATTTATCAAGTTTGGGTGGTCGAATTCCCAAAAGTATTCGAATTTTAAAAGTTTTAGTGATTGTATTCCCAAAAGTATTTTAATTTGCAAAGTTTTGGTGATTGCATTCCAAAAAAAATTTTGTATCTTTGGAGTGAACATTAAGGGAAAGCATGGAAACGATAACGAGAGACTTGTATTTGAACCAACTCAAGGCGTTTAAGGATAAGAAGTTGATAAAGGTGATTACCGGAATCCGGCGTTGCGGAAAGTCAACCTTGTTGGATTTGTTCGGACAATATCTGATGGATTCGGGGGTGACGGAGGAGCAAATCATCCGAATCAATTTCGAGGATTATGATTACATCGATTTGCGGGATCCGAAGAAACTGTATCAATATGTAAAGAAACGCTTGGTGCCTAAGCGGAAAACCTATGTCTTTTTCGATGAGATACAGCATGTGACGGATTTTCCCGATGTGGTGAACAGTCTGCATATCAAACCGAATGTGGATGTGTATGTAACGGGCTCCAATGCGTATATGCTCTCTCACGAAATCGCCACCTTGATGTCGGGCCGCTATGTGGAAATCGCCATGTTGCCGCTTTCGTTCAAGGAATATGTGACGGGAACGGGAGGCCGTGAGAATCTGTCTCAAAAATATGCCGATTATATAGCATTCAGTTCGTTTCCCTATGCCTTGGAGATAGAGGGGGAATCCGAGCGCTTGGATTATCTGAGCGGTATTTACAGTACGATTGTGTTGAAAGATATTGTTTCGCGCTATAAGGTGGCCGATGTGACCATGTTGGAGAGTGTGGTCCGTTTTGCGGCGGACAATATCGGTAATATTTTATCAACGAAGCGTATTGCCGATACCATGACATCGGCAGGCCGGAAAATGGATGTCAAGACCGTGGAGAAATTTTTGGCCTATCTGCAGGAAAGTTTCGTTCTCTATAAGGCGGACCGCTACAATATAAAGGGGAGGCAGTATTTGAAAACCTTGGAAAAATACTATTTGGTGGATATGGGCTTACGGCGCTTGCTGTTGGGCAGCCGAAATTTCGATGCCGGCCGCATTTTGGAGAATATCGTTTATTTGGAGTTGATTCGGCGGAAATATAAGGTGTATGTCGGCAAGATAGACAGCCTGGAAGTTGATTTTGTGGCGATGGGAAATACGGGCCCGGTATATTATCAAGTGGCAGCCACCGTGCGCGACGAGGCGACCTTGAAACGCGAGTTGGCCTCCTTGCAAAAGATAAACGACCAATATCCCAAATATCTGTTGACCTTAGACGAAGACCCGGATGCGGATTACAACGGCATTCGCCGTATCAATGTTTTGCGGTGGTTGATGGAGTGAACGACAATAATAGCAAGGTTATATCCGATGATGTGCTGGGCATCGTATTCTCCTGCTTCTGCATCGGAAAAAGACCTGCGGTAAAAAAACAATAGTTACACATTTATAAGACATCGAATTAGCTATGGAAATAGGATTTGTGAGTTTTAATCAGGAAGCTTTGAACAGAGCCAATAAGGTTATGAAACTGTTGCAGGGGCAAGGTGCAATAGATGAACTTGGTCTTGGACGTATTCGTGATGCATTCTCAAATATGATGTTTCCGGGACTTTCCACCTTACAGACCCATGCTAAGTATTTCCTTTTGATGCCTTCGCTTTATGCGTATCTTGAAAAGACTCGCATTGCCGATAGTCGTGAAGCTCGCGCAAAGGTGAGAGAGAATGAGATGATATTTACTCATAGACTTGTAGACGGTTCTCCAAAAGGCACGAACGGCATTATTGGTGCTGATACTTTAAGATCACGTAACGGGTATGTGAAATATGACCCAGCATACGTGTATCAGGTCGGAATGGAAACATACGGACTTATCCCTTGCGGCGTAAACCTATATTCATTACTTGCTGAGAGGTCGGCTCAATACCAAGATGAACCAAAGAAACATCGTGGCAACGAAGATACATGTGATGATTCGGATGATCTGACTGGTAACAGGCAAATCTTTAGGGTATGTGGTGAGAATTATGATTTCAGTCATAGTGAACCTCTTGATATTAGATTGACTGGGCGAGAAGCGGAGTTTCTTAAAAATCAGATTGTCCAAAATACGCAAGAATCACTTTTATGTTATCTGCTTGATAGTGAATTATATCAGGGTGTCACAGATTGTCTTTTTGAAAATCTTGGGGATGTGTTAAAGGATAATAATCATGGAGATTTATATCGGACTTACAGATTGGCATTGCGGTTTTCACGGTTTGCATATCTATTAAGAATCAGATATGCTATGCTCTATGATAGAGCCGTAGGTGCTGAGGAAGCAGCCGCAGAAGAATACTCCAAATTCAATAATATTCTTTCTGAATTTAGAGATGATTTTGCACCGGATGCTATTAAGGAAATTGTACAGTTTATTTCTTCAAGAGTCACTGAGGAGACATGCAAAACTTTTATCATGAGAGCAGGAGAGTTGATAGCAAAAGATGAGCTAGATGAACTTGACCGTCAGATAGTACTGCGCGAGGAAACCATCAAGGGTATAAAACGCAGTAAACTACGCAACTATAGGGATATGCCAAAAGGCAAGCCTTTCGAGTCACCACGACCAATGTCTTACCGATGGAACACAATTGTACGCACTGTGTTATCCGAAATTAAGGAGGGTTTAAGCAATGAATGACTTGATTTATAATGAAATAGTTTCTTCTCCTGGCTTTGAGTTAGAGTTTGCTGTCGGCACCACCTACAGTCTTGACGCCGAGGCTTACCTCGCGATTGCTCTGTCGTTCGCGAGACTTGGTGATGTGACCGATGTTGATTTCCAATCTCCTTTCCGCCTGCTTGAAAGTTTGCGTCAAGCAAATAATCGTGTAGCTATGTTCTGCAATAGAGGTGGGCTACAACCTCCCGCACGTGAGAATCCATTATATGCTATGCTTGACAAAAGTGTGTTTGAAGTAGTAGATGATCGTAAAGGTCATGAATTAGCAAACTTTCATCCAAAGATTTGGGTAATCAAAGAACGAGCCATTGATAATCACGACTACCGGCAGATTAAGTTAGTGGTAATGAGCCGTAATCTCACCAAAGACACGAGTCTCGATGTAGCTGCTACAATGACGGCGCCTCTTGATGTAAGGAGGACTTCTGCTGAACTTCGCCATAAGCACCAGCCGCTTAAAGATTTATTGCTGATTCTTGCAGAAATGGCCAATCCGGACAAGAAAAAGAAGATTCGTAAACTTGCAAGAGAACTCGACTCAATGGGCAAATTTATTCTTGATTCTCCTTACGAAGATTATGAGTTTCTTCCGATTCATTTCGGCGAGAATCTGAATCCGCGAATAGACATTAAAAGAGATTTAGCCGGACAGAAGATGATGATTGTATCGCCGTTTATAGATAAGGAACTTATTAACAAAGATGGCAATCCTAATCCAATAAAGTGGCTTAATGATTATAAGCCATCGAACGAAAAGGTGTTGATTACCCGTATGGATAGTCTTACGCCGGAAATCATGAATCTCTACAGCAAGGATAAACATGAGGTTTGGGTAATGTCGCAGATAGCAGAACAAAATGATATCCAGGCAATGAACCTTCATGCTAAGATGTATTTTTCATGGAAGCCGGAAACAGAGAATAATGGAATCTATTATTGGATTGGGTCAGCAAATGCTACTGAGAATGGTTTCAACCGAAATTCGGAGTTTCTTTTAAGGCTATCCATGTCATTAGGTAAAGGTCGATTTGAGGATTTCAAAGCCGAATTTTGCGATGAGGAAAAACAGTTGTGTGAACAGATAACTTCGTTGCCTGAATTTGACCCCGTCAAAGAGGACCATTCAATCGCTATCGCTATCCGCAAGAACTTGATAAGCCGAAATAATCTCTCGGCGGAAGCTATTGAAAAAAATAGAGAGTATACTATAACAATCTCGGCACAGAAATATAACGGCATTGATGGACGAATAACATTTGCTCCAATTCAGGAACCATGGAATGAGGCTGAACTTATGCCCAACGATAGGATATGTAGATTAAAGGTATCATCACGTATCCATCTTTCAGAGTTTTATATTCTGAAGGTTACCCCTTCTGATGAAACTATCGAACCAATAAAAATGACAATAAAGATTCCGACAAAGGGCATTCCGGAGGATCGCGATGACCATATTTTCCGTTCGTTGATAGACACAAGCGATAAGTTTCTTAACTACGTCGAGATGATGATTACTGACCGCCCACAAGAGTTTGCCTCTTTGATGATGCAAGCCGATGCGTCAATCACGATGGGCGCAAATGCTACGATTGCCCGTAAAGGCAACACACTTTATGAGTCCTTGCTTCGCATAGCCGCCACCAATCCTGAGCGACTGGAAGATATTGAAGAATTAGTGAATCGACTGGATTCTAAAGTCGTTCCTGAACATTTTCGACAGATGTCCGAAATGTTCAAACATTCAATCAAAAAGCTTCGTTGATTATGTCTATATATGATTTTCAAAGAGCTACCGCTGATCGTATTGCCGATATATTCCAGCAATCTACAATCGACGCAGATGGTAATGAGATAAAATCCGGAGGTCAGAGAAGAGTACTTCTTGCCGATGAAGTAGGACTAGGCAAGACACACGTCGCATCTGCCGTGATTGACAGGGTACGTGAAATGCGTAAGAAGGTCAATGACGATATGTTTCGTGTGGTTTACGTATGCTCAAATATGAGCATTGCGAACCAGAATATTGAGAAGCTCGGTGTAAAGAATAAAGCGGATGTTACTGAGAGTCGTCTCTCTATGCAGCATCTTACCATTCGCGAACGAGAAGCTAAAATAGTTAACCCTGAAAACGATGAGATGGGTGAAATTATTATCCCGCTTACACCGTCAACATCATTCTCCTTGCGCGGAAGCAGCAAAGGTAATGCTAACGAGAGAGCATTGATAGCGACTATTTTGGGGCAATTTGATGACTTCTCTAAATTCCGACATCAATTGTCGAAACTGTTTCAAGGCTGGTCAGGAGATAAGGGCTGGGAAGATTGCATGGAACGTTATTCAAAAAGGGTAGACGCCCTCGGCAAGTCTTATATCAATGAGGTAAGACGCTATCTGGTTAAAAACCATGAGTTTTTGAAGATTAAGAAAGATCTGATTGAGAATTTCAACCATGGAGATATCTCAAACTTAGACAGCACAATAATTATTAATTTGTTGCGTCGTATTTTTGCCGACCTGAGTCTGTCGATGCTTGAGCCTGATCTTATCATAATGGATGAATTCCAAAGATTCAGCTCGTTGTTGGATTATAGTGACGAAAGCGAACAGAGCGTAATCGTCAAGAAGTTTTTTGATCAAGAAGACGGTCAGCAACCGTTGATTCTTCTTTTGTCAGCCACCCCATATAAGCCGTTCTCAACACTTGAGGAACTGACAGAGTATAATGCCGACGAACATTATGAGGATTTCAATCGCCTGATGAATTTCCTCTTCAGTGGTGAGAATGGGTTCCGTGAACTATGGTCGGACTATTCGCAGAAACTATCACATATCAACACCGAGAAATTCGATGTGATACTTGCCTCAAAGCAATCTGCCGAAGAGAAGATGTATCAAGGAATGTGTCGTACAGAACGACTAAATGAAGGGTTAATCTCTACTCAAGCAGTGACCGAGGTGCCGATTTCCACTGACGACATTCTTTCTTATTGCGAAATGCAGAAGATTGTTTTGGCATGTAAAGAAGCCACTGAGAGGAGTGCAAAGCATCATTTTTCATGGTCAAACGTACCGATGGAGTATGTTAAATCGTCGCCTTATCTGCTTTCGTTTATGGATACTTACGAGTTGAAGCAAAAGATTGGAGCAATCTATCAAGGAGGATTTAAAGGATTGCCAGTGCCCTCTCATCAAGTTCTGCTAAGAGAGAATGACCTCGCACAGTTCCATAAGATTCCGATGTGCAATGCCCGTATGCAATACTTACGAGACCTGATGCTGCCAAAAGGTCGCGGTGCAGAATATTTGCTTTGGGTGCCAGCTTCACGTCCGTACTATACCACCAATGCCGAAAATCCATTTGTAAAGAACAGAGATTTCTCCAAAACACTTGTCTTTTCTGCATGGGAGATGGTGCCTCGAATGATTGCTACCCTCATGACCTATGAAGCAGAGCGCGAAGTAATCTTCTCCAAATATAAGAAGGCCAGTTATGATAAAAAGACTGGAGCAGATAGATTGAAAGACATTGCTCAGAAAATTATAACATTCCCTTCTAAATATCTCGCATCATTATTTACCCCAAAAAATTTCTATGGAGAGAAAATCCATAACATTAGAGCAAATATACGACGTCAGATCAAGGAGAAATTAGGAGGCATCACAATATCCGAACGTTGCAACTATGGAAAAATTCTTCACGTAATAAAATGGTTGGATGATCTTGAATCAGAGTTACCAGAAGAAATGCCAAGGAATACAGTCGATGTACTTACTGATATGGCAATAGCTTCTCCAGGAGTTTGCCTTTATCGTATCTTAAAGGATGTTGATATTGCACGAGACGTGGCCAAAGGATTTTCTACAATCTTTAACCGTCGAATATCGGGTTACATAATTGATAAACTTCATGATAAGTACAATGAAGATGAGTTCTTCCTTGATGGCGTGATGGACTATTGTGTAATGGGTAATTTACAAGCCGTTCTTGATGAGTATAGACATTTGTGCTCCAGCAATGATGATTTTGTTGCTAGGATGAAAGAAGCTATTATTCGAGAAGTGCCCTTACAAGTGGATACTTATGAATCATTTTACGAGAAATCATCAAATAAAAAAGGCTTAAGGACATTTTATGCTGTACCATTTTCTAAGAGTAAAAATACTGTCGATGAAAAATCAGAATTACGTAGCAATAACATTCGCACTGCATTCCAGTCTCCGTTCTATCCATTTGTAGTAGCAAGTACTTCTGTTGGGCAAGAGGGTCTTGATTTCCATTGGTATTGCCGAAAAATTGTGCATTGGAACCCACCTTCCAATCCGCAGGATCTTGAGCAACGCGAAGGCCGCATCAACCGATATAAATGCTTAGCAATCCGACGGAATATCGCCAAGATTTTCCCTGATATTTATGAATGGGATAAACTATTTGACATTGCCAACGACGAAGTCAGGAGACAGTTTGGCCGCCGTTATTCAGAAATGGTGCCTAACTGGTGTCTTCCTACCGAATGGCTTCATGATCCTAATATTGCTATTGAATGGATTGAGCGAATAGTTCCTCAATATCCTATGAGTAACGATGTTGACAAATACAAACGCTTGATAGATGTATTGTCGCTCTATCGTCTGACTATGGGGCAGCCTCGCCAAGAAGACCTTCTCGATATGCTTGAATCGCAACATCTTGAAGAAAAACAAATAAGGCAATTATTGTTTAACCTCTCACCAATATCACGCCGCAATAAATAAGAATTTCTTTCAGTCGAAGAATAAACGAATCATACATTTGGGGATGTTGTACGGCACGGTGTATAACGGGAATTTTATATCAACCTATCATATAGTAAAGATTATTGCGGTGTTTTCTATACGGAATGATGTGTTAAGCCTCAAGTCATACAGAAGAAAGATATTCTCTTCTACACAAACTTCGCCTCGCGGCGGAATATCTTGCGGAGGCTTTTCCATTTGGGGAAGATGGCGAAGGGGCGCACGGGGGCGTAGCTTGTCAGGACGATAACCAACGCGCCGATGGTGGCAATCAGCAGCCAGCCGTAGATTTCCTTGAGCGATACCGCCAGGGCTTGCTGTTGTACCATGCCATAGAGGTTTCCGAGGGGAAGATGCGCCGCTTCGGGCTGGGTGGAGGTGATGGCCGAACCTAAGAGGGAAGCGTTCTTGGCGAGCGTGTGCCGCAGCCATTCGCCTATCAAGGCAGGGCCGAGCGTGGCACCCATCACCGCGCCCGTAAAGCCGTTGATGGTGAGCGCCTGCGGAAATACGAAGAAATGCAGTCCGCTCTGCACAATCGAAGTCAGGAAAACAATCGAGATCACCACCGAGCCGAAACCCCGGATAAAGAGCGGAAAGAACAAACTTTCCTTTTCCACGCCGTAATCGAGACTAAAATAAAACCAGGCCAAGTAAACGGCGGCGAAGGCGAAGCCGATGGCGGTCATGGTCTTGTAGCGCCACTTGCGCAGGGCAAAGGTGGCATAGCAGAATCCGCAGCCGGCAAGGATGCCGATAAAGGCATACAGATTCAAGTCTATCGCGTTCGTTTCGTCAAAGCCTAGAATTGTAAAGGCATAGGTGTGTTCAAAGACGTGTTCGGTGGCCATGAGCGTAAAGAATACCAGATAGACGAGCGTGGCGCGTATCACGTTGCGGTTGGTCATGGCTTGAAACGTGATGTAGGGGTGGTGCAGGAAGGTGGCGCGCCACAGGTTGAGCGCAAGGGATACGAGGCCCAATATCGTTGCCCCGATGATTTCTTCGGATTCCCACCAGTCGTAGAAATTGCCGTAAACACAGACAAAGGTGAAGCATAGCATGAATACGCTCCAAAGCCCCGCTCCGAGCCAGTCGATGCCTAAGAGCGGTATCTGCGGCATCCCCCGGTGAGGCTTCACGAAAAGGAACACCATCAACATCATCAACAACAGCAGACCGGCCATGAGGTAGTGCATGTATTCCCATTGCATGAAAAAGGCGGTATAGACAGTGGCGATGCCGCTGAGCTGTATCACGCTGTCCACCACTAAATACACATAGCAGATGAATATCGCCATGTCGCGCACGGGCGTAAGCCATAGCTGAATGGTGGAATTGCAGGCCAGCGTGGCTTGCATGCGGAAGAATCCGGCGATGAAGCAGGTGAGCACCAGAACGGGAACGG
>JAAVHP010000016.1 GCA_014799665.1 Clostridiales bacterium | reverse complement strand
TGATTCTTCACGTCCCCGATGACAAAGGTAATTCCAACACAGAGAATTTGTTTGTCGATAATACCGATCGGACGGATGTGCCGGATTGGACGCGAAGAATCGCGTCCCTACTGTGTCGGCTTCCTCGAAATAATATGGTATCATATTCGCTGATAAACGTAGCGTCCGGCTTACAGACGTGCTTTCCATAGAAGGTTATATTTTCAACGATTCAGAGAGTGTCGGGCGACCTCATTTTTATTGGAGAAACTAAGCGAACAATTAAAAGCGAAAGGGTATTGAACGTTTAATAAAATCCACTAATTATGAGTGATAAACAATCATCGGTGATTTAGGGCGGAATTGGCTGAATGTAGGGACGTGATTCTTCACGTCCCCGATGACAAAGGTAATTCCAACATAATATGGAATTTGCCGACTCTATCGAGCCTACTGATTCAGAAGAATGTCAGTGTGCTGAATGGCAGTGCGGCAGGAAACGCTATTTTCAAATTATAGACGTTGATAGGTATATCGATAACCTTAATGACTGAGACTAAATATTAAACACGATGAAAGAAGATAAAGCAATAAATCCCATACCTAAAGATTTCGTGTCGGATGTCCGCCGGATAATCGAGAATGGCCGTCAGCAGGCGTTCTCGGCGACAAGCGCCATCGCAATTGCCACCTATTGGAATATCGGTCGGCGAATAGTCGAGGAGGAACAGAAAGGTAACATCCGTGCTGAATATGGATCTCGGCTTATTGCAGGGTTGGCAGAGGATTTGCGGACTGAGTATGGTGCAAGTTATAACAAGAGAAATTTAGAACATTTCCGGAAATTCTACTTGGTATTCAATGATATACAAATTGTGAACGAACTCGTACACAATTTGACGTGGACTCATATCAGAAGACTTTTATCTGTTACAAATCCTGATGCTCGTCTTTGGTATATGGCTCAAGCTTCAAAAGATATGTGGAGTACCACCACTCTTGACCGCAATATCAGCTCCCATTATTATGAGCGTCGGCTTGCGGAACAGCGGAAGCATCCCAAAGGGACCCTGCCGGAGGCCGTCGCACCGTATAATGATTCTGACCCGCTTGAATATATCAAGAATCCAACGGTTGCGGAGTTTATGGGATTCCAGCGAGACAGCAAATATTCTGAGTCGGAACTCGAACAGGCTCTGATTGACAATCTCGAAAAATTCATCCTCGAACTCGGTAGAGGTTTTGCCTTTGTTGAAAGACAACAGCATATCACTACCGAGATGGATGACTTCTACATTGACCTTGTTTTCTACAATTTCCGTATGAAGCGATTTGTGATTTTCGAGCTGAAAACTCACAGGATGAATCACGGAGACGTAGGTCAGCTTGATATGTATGTCAGAATGTATGATGACCTTATGAAAGGGCCGGATGATAACCCGACAATCGGTGTACTTCTATGCACCGACACAGACTCAACCATTGCGAAGTATTCAGTCCTGAACGACAGCAATCAGCTGTTTGCTGCCAAATATATGACCTATATGCCGACTGAGGAAGAGCTACGTCACGAGATTGAAAAGCAAAAACAATTCTTCCTCGCCCACCACAAAAATGACTGATAAATGTAGCATTCGGCTTACTGACGTGCTTTCCATAGAAGGTTATATTTTCAACGATTCAGAGAGTGTCGGGCGACCTCATTTTTATTGGAGAAACTAAGCGAACAATAAAAAGCGAAAGGGTGTTGTACGTTTAATAAACTCCACTGATTATGAGCGATAAAATTAGAATTCATATGCTCCATTGCGGAATGGTAAGAACGACTCGCTGGTTGCCATTCAACAATGACCATGTGTCGATGGCAAGAGTAGCCGGACTGTTTGTGCCTGAAAAAGATTGGGAATGGCTGCCGGTCTCATGCTATTATATCGAACATCCCAAAGGAAAAATTCTTGTAGATACAGCATGGAGCCGTCGGATGAGTCCTGACGGTGTAGAGGATAAACGAGCGCAGATTCGTGAACTCGGTTATTTTCTGTATAGAATTAACCAGGGTTTTACTCCTGAAGGTCAGACGGTTGATGAGCAGTTGAAAGCGATGGGGGTAAGGACAGCGGATTTGGATTATGTGCTACTTACGCATCTTGATTGCGACCACGCTTGCGGTCTTCATCAAGTTGCGGATGCCAAACGAATATTGGTTTCTGAAGAGGAGATGAAATATGCCAATAGCGTGCTGCCGACTCATTTCGACAATATAGTGCGTTATAAAAAGAGATGGTGGGAAGATGTGCCGGTGACACTATTTGCCTATAATGGAAAGGAGGGTCCATTTCGACGCAGTTTTGATCTCTTTGAAGATGGAACTGTTCAGCTTATTAATATTCCAGGTCACTGTGCCGGTTTATCGGCAGTCAAGATCACTGGTAAGGATGGCAGATTTGTGCTTCTTGATGCTGACGGTGCCTACAGTGCCAAGAACTGGGAAGAAATGATACCCTCCGGAATCGCGGCGAATCGTGTGGATCAGATGAAATCGCTGGAATGGATTCGGGAAATGAGTATGAGTGACAAATGTATCGAATCTCTTGCTACTCATGATCCAAATGTAAAACCGCATACTGTAGAAATAGAGTTATAATTCCTAAGTAGCCGGTCGAATTAAACGCATGTTATTCGGCCGGTGCAGGATTCGCTATTCATCCTTCAGGGGGTTACCATCGGTGAAGGGGCTGTCATAGCGGCAGGTGCGGTGGTCAACACGGATGGTCCGCCGCTCACCGTGGTCGACGGTCTCCCTGCAAGGGTCATCAAAACCATCTGAGGACAAGTTCAAGAGATTTGCGATTCATTTATCTGATATTGAAGGACACTTTCGGTATAGACCTTGAATCAGAATTTATAGATAGTGATATAGAGGGGGATAGCCTTGATAATTTGCACAATACGGAATAAAATAGTAATTTTGCGTTGAAAAAAGTGTTCCATAGAATAGAAATTTCAATAGAATGATAAAAGAGCGTACTACATATCTCAATATACAAGTAAGGATACAAAAATAAAGACATCATGTATAATCGATGATTTTGAGTTAATATGTTTCCTGATAATCCGATAACCCATGAGTGATATAATTAAAATTGAAGATGTAAAAAAGGTAATTATGCCACTAAGAGGACATAATGTAATTCCGGATTTCTTAGTGGCGCATTTATACGGAGTGCAGACTAAAGAAGTTAATCAAGCTGTCAGAAATAACCCCGAGAAATTCCCGGAGGGGTTTATACTTGAATATTCAAAAGAAGAGAAAGCTGAACTGGTCAAAATTTTTGACCAGTTCAATATAAAACACTCTTCAGCGACCATTAAGGCATTTACAGAGAAAGGATTATATATGTTGGCGACCATATTAAAGAGTCCGGTCGCTACACAAACCACCCTCGCTATTGTAAATACATTCGCTGAAGTAAGAGAGTTAAAACATCGTCTTTTAGAGGTTCACGATTCAGAGTCTCTACAAGATAAACAAACGGGAATGAAACGTATCGGTGATATTCTTGCCGACTTAATTATGCCTGACCTCGAAACTACCGAGACTCAGTCAACTCTTGAATTCAACTTTGTCATTGGAAAATTAAAACATTCAGTAACTCGACAGCGAAAGAATGATAATGCCGATATTATTCTACGAGAAAAAGTTATCTTTGCAAAAAGATTACTTTCAAAAGGCTTTCAAGAAAAGGAAGCACTGGAGTTGGCAAATATCACAGATAGCGATATAAATAAAATCAAAGACTTATTGTAACAGACCTGTAGAGGACATCTGCGAAATCGGAGAAGAGCGTAGCCGCCGTGCCGGCTGAATGTAGGGACGCGATTCTTCACGTCCCCAATGACAAAGGTAATTCCAACACAGAGAATTTGTTTGTCGATAAGCCGGATCGGACGGATGTGCCGGATCGGACGCGAAGAATCGCGTCCCTACCGTGTCGGCTTCCGGATGCTCAAACTTGACTCGTTGAACAAACTTAATAATTAGGACTAATGGCTTGTAATATAGATTATATTGAGTGTCTTTGCGGCTTACTTTCCTCTCTTGGAGATGTACGTTATCGTAAGATGATGGGAGATTATGTTATCTATCTGAATGAGAAGTGTATTATAACTGCCTGTGATAATATGGCATTTATCAAGAAACTGCCTTGTCTGGAGGAGTTGATGCAGGATGCTGAGACCGGTCATCCATATGAGGGAGCCAAGGAAGCGTATATTCTTGATACTTCCAACCCAAGTCTATTAAGAAAAGTCATTCCAGTCCTCTGGGATAATCTCCCTTTTCCCAAAAAGAGGAAGTGAGATATAATCAAGCTGCTATAATCCTTGGAGGGCTACAACCCATGAACTACGGCAGTCAGGACTTTCTCTGTTATAGTTTTCAGGTAGATAATCAAGAATAGTAAATAACGCGAAAGCCAATGAAGGGGAGAGGTAGTCTCAACTTCATTGGCTTTCAGGTATGTGGTGTTAGTATCTGGTGTTATTGGAGAAACCGAGTGTCGGATTTCTATACAAACATGTGTTAAAGTTGTGTCAGCAACCAGTTCTGCTCACTCTATTTTCTGAAATATAAAACATAGACACACAATTCTTTGAGTGAATTGTGTTCTAAAATGGTATGTTTTGCGAAATAATTATTAAATTTGCGTTATATTCAATATGGATGACTATGAAAGAAGATTTGAACAGACTCAAAATAGTTCTCGCAGAGCATAAGAAGACTAATAAATGGCTTGTCGACCATTTAGAAAAGGATCCGGCTACCGTGTCCAAGTGGTGTACCAACAATACTCAGCCGTCGCTGGAGACGCTAAGGGACATCGCTAATCTCCTTGAAATAGACATCAAAGAACTTATCAATTCCACCAGGGTCTCAACCCCCGAGGTAATGTATATAAAAATTAAAGGATATCCCAATACATCAAATTATCAATCATGACAATTACCGCTGAATAGATAAAGAAACTAATCAAGTGTGGAGAACACTCCACGCTTGAAATGAAGAAATGTAAACAATCTGTTCCTGATTCGGTGTGGGAAACTTACTCTGCCTTCGCGAATACTCGTGGCGGTGTTATCTTGTTAGGTGTTTACGAAGACAAGGAGAAGCCTCTTGCTGAAAGATTTGAGGTTACCGGTGTGTTGGATTCATACAAAGTTGTCACTGATTTCTTCAATCAGTTACATAATTCTCAGAAGGTTAACAGAAGTGTGCTCGTAGACAGCGATGTCAGAATTGTAGATGTTGATGGGAAGGATGTTATTTACATAAACGTACCCGAGGCAGACTATCGTCAAAAACCAATATACATCAACCAGAAGTTGGAGCAAGGCACCTATAAAAGAGTGTATGAAGGAGACCGACAGGTGACAAAAGAGGAACTCGCGCTCTTGCTTCGCGATAGTTCAGATAATACTGATTCACAGATTATAGAACATTATGGTATGGAGGATATTGATGCTGATACGCTTGAAAAATATCGTCGGTCATTCAATATTCTTAATCCAGGACATGCCTACGAAGAGCTCAATGACAGGGACTTTCTGATTCAAATGGGTGGCTATGATATAAACAGACAGAAAGGTATTGAGGGAATTACTATGGCGGGACTTTTAATGTTTGGTAAAGGGCTTCATATCCGTAGGAACTTCCCAAATTTCAGGCTTGATTATCTTGACCTGATTGACATAGAGCCAGGCAACAGCAAGAAATGGAATGACCGTCTCACCGATGATGGTCGTTGGGAACATAACCTTTATAATTTTCTTGTTCTCGCTTTGCGCAAACTGCTTTTCACACTGCCATCTGAAGGAAAACTTGAAGGAACCGTTAGACGTGATGGTGGTCCGCTCCATGAGGCTGTCCGAGAAGCTATGATTAATTGTATCACATATTGCGACTATCTGCTCGGAGGTGTACTACGCATTGACCGTCGCACCGATAGAATAATCCTGCGTAATCCGGGTACACTCCGAATCTCACCGGAGCGTATCTACAATGGCGACTATACACAAGCTCGCAATAGTACAATTCAAAAGATGCTGCGAATGATAGGATTCGGTGATAATATCGGGTCTGGCTTTATGAAGATAATCAAGGCTTGGGATATCCTTGGGTTCAATAGCCCGGAAATCCATGAAGAAACTGAAGTCAAAGAGGTGTGGCTGACACTGCCTTTATCTGTGAAATCACAGATAAAAACACAGATATATTCACAGAATAATAATGATAACATTAGGCATAACAGCAGAATAGATGTGAATAATATCACTGTTTCACAGATAATTTCACAGATAAATTCACATATGGATTTATCTGTTATACAACGTTCAATCCTGAAACAGATGGTCTCATTCCCTGAATCTTCAATAGAGGAAATCGCCAATGCACTTGGAATGAAATCAGAGTCAATACGTTATCAACGTCGCCTCATGCAGGACAAGGTTCTTACGGAAAAGATAGGCTCTAACAAAAACGGTAGATGGAAGATAACTTTTATAGGCTAAAATAGTATAGGGTTCTATAAATGTATAGAACGCAACAAACCAGCCATTATAGAATTGGAAATTGAGATAACGTAAGCTATCTGAGAAGGAAGAAGATATTGGAAACGGTTCAGTGTTTGATTTTTGTCGACTCTTTTTTAGACATAGCTATCATGGGAACGCGAAGATTGAAGATACTGACGCAAACGATTAACTAAATCTAAATTTATAGAATTATGGCATATAGATATAATGATGGCAGTCGATCAGATGAACTTATTAAGAGAATGATTCCCATAATGGTCTTATGGGCAAAATATTCTTGGACGGAAGGACATACTTATTCACAGTTGGCAGAGGTAGTTGAAGCCAAATCTCCACGATTAGGACATCAATTAGGCCTGATAGATAATATTTTTCGTCAGTTATCTGATGAAACCGGTAGGGAGATACCTACTCTTAATGCTTTAATCTCTAATGCTAATTCGGGACTACCATCAAATGGTTTCGATTATGTTGATTCAAACTATTCTTTCTTGACAAAAGAAGATAAGGAAACTTTAGCGAAAGGGAAAAACGAGGAAGCGCACGCCTATGATTATTCTTGGGTACTTGAAAAACTTGGTCTGACTCTTCCGACCAGTATGCCCATTACAAAAATCAAGTCATTAAGAAAAGATATAAGTAATAAGGGATTTGGTGGTGAGGGTGAATACCATAAGCGAATAAGAGAGTATATTTCAGATAATCCTGAGGTATTATCAATTGCGTCTGTTATTGAAACCTATACAGAATATACTCTTCTTTCTGGAGATAGACTTGATGTATTCATTAAAACTGAAACGGAAAATTGGGCTGTTGAAGTCAAATCTCGAATTTCTGATGAGAATGATATACTGAGAGGAATCTTCCAGTGCGTAAAATATCGTTCCGTCATGGAAGCGGAGAAAGCTCTTTATCCAAATTCCTCCAGTATTCGGGTATTGTTGGTGGTCGAAAAGGAGATGAGTG
>JAAVHP010000015.1 GCA_014799665.1 Clostridiales bacterium | reverse complement strand
TCATATAAGTCAACAATTTCCGGAGAAAGCACAATTTTCACCGTATCACCGTCAGAGTCCATCTGCATATTCTCAAGGTCGAACGACACGCTGCCCTTCTGTTTCTGGACGGCGAACATAACCTTATTGTTGATTGTGTCTAGAATAGGCACTTCGCTGTAGATGTCAATGGCGCACAATTGTGCCATAGTCTCGACCTTGCTTATCTGACCCTTGCTTACATCTATGGATTTCTTTGGCGAGGCAAAAGAGAAATATAAGCCGATAGCTATAACTGCAATTGCAACGACTGCAATCAGAATGAGTTTCTTATTCTTTATCATGACTGTCTGGGTTTGATGAGGGTTTGAAATCGATACTTGCTGTATATCCGTTAGCTTCGAAGATAGTCTCGAAGTATTTACGGGCTTTTCTCTTGGCCGCGTCTGTCAGCTGTTGCTTGAACATGGGGTTTTCCTCGACCTCAGTTTTGAATGAGGCATTCGCCTTCTCCTTGATTTCAGCCCGCTCCTTTGAGTCAAGGTCTGACCTCATCATTCCGATATTCTCATACTCTTTGCGCATCTCCATATCGCGGCCTGTGATTTCAGTCATTACCGGAGGCAATGTTACCTTAACGGTCTTTGCATCCTCATCAAAAACGAGGTCGTCCATCTGCAATGCTGAAAGATCCACATAAGCACGCATATATGAGTCATAGGAATAGACCGCTATTCTCTTACCCATCGTGTACCAATCGGAACTTTCCATTTTTGCGGTCTTGGTTATTGCCATGGATGCGAACACCATCTTGTCAACCGATTTGATCTCCTGATAGAGTTCCTTGTTGTCGTTTTTCGCACACGATGACAGCAACGCCGCCAACGCACACATAGTTAATAATTTGAATTTCATATTATCGTTTATTTGATGTTTACAGCCATAGAAAAGCCACGGCTGGTGTCGGCACCGGGGAAATTGGCTTGAATCCACTGAGCCTGTTTGGATTTATTTCCCATCAATTGGGAATAGTATCCGGTTTCTGATGAAGAACATTCGATTGTGCGAGTGAACGGCTTCGGACCATTCATCTGATACACTCCTTTAATTGTTACTTTTGCCATGCTGTTGAATTTATTAAGTTCTATGATTTGTTAAGAAATTTTGTTAGTTTCGTCGGTTCCTGTATGCTTTTTTATCTCCTCAATAAGTCCGGATGTAATGACGCTTGACACTGTGGCTATTATTCCTATTCCGAAAATCATGGAGCAGATGGATATGATTTTACCCAAAATGGTAATTGGATAGATGTCACCGTAACCTACAGTTGTAAGTGTTACTACAGACCAGTACACGGCATCGAAGAAAGTGGAGAAGGTTTCCTGACCTGTTGATGGATTAATGTGAGGCTCAACATTATAGATCAGCAACGCCGAAATGAGGATATAGAGAAAAATAAAGATGCCGATGGTTTTGAGTACATTCTTGTTACTCTGAAATACCCGCAGTAGCATATCGTCCTTTGTGGAATATCTTGTGAGTTTTATCAAGGCCACTATTCTTACCAGCCGGAAGAGCTTGAAGAGCGAGAATTTGTGACTAACCATTCCGAAGATAGGTAGTATAGACAGAAAGTCCACCATTCCCATGAACGAAAAAGGGTACCGACGCCACCAAGGGCGTCCGATCTTGTACTTGTCAACCGGTGATACGTAGCACCTGGCAATGAAATCCAGCAGGAACACAACCACTGTAACCCAGGATAAGCAGTCGAGCCACCAGTTGCTACCGCCAAGAAACATCAGCGGCACAAGGCTGAGCACAATCGTAGCTCCCATACAATAGTCGTAAATTCTACTGACGCGAGATTCACCACGGTCGGCATTGATTATTTGGGCTAACTTATACCTAAGGTCGGATGTCTGCATAGGTGTAGGAATGTAGGAAAGTACTTGATTTGATATGCGGCATGTCAATCAAGTTCCATCTTTTCACGGTATGACTTCAGCGCGAGTTCCGTCAAGAGTATGGCTTCGATGAGTTTGTAGAGACTGTTATCCTTTATCTCATCCAATGCTTTTTTGAGGTTATCGAAAGAATTTCGACCGCCCCTTAATACCCCTGCCCTAGTCATTTTCACAAAGTCAGACTCATCTTCAATATCCGTTATTAGTCGTTGAACATCATCACAAGCCTTTTCAAGATTATATTCCACATCATCGAGTGTTTCTTCTATAACCGATAGTCGTTCTATAGTTTTCTTGATTGATATCATCTTCTCTTTTATACACGCTGTTGATTCATTTAGATTATATATCCCATTCGCCCCCTTCTGCGAGCATAGTAGAAACTTTACCTATGTCCGCAAGATCCTTGAATGGACTGGAAGCTGCAAGAGAGTTAATGGATTGAAGTGTCTGAGCCACTAATGTGTTGTCACCGTTTCCCAAGGCTTTGTCAAGCACCGAGAAATAATTATCAAACAATCCGGCTCTTTCATCAAAAGATCGTTTGAGATAATCACGCACCATGTCAGCCATTGCGTTGATTTTTGTAATTTCGACAGTGGCATTAGCACGAATTTCAGCTCTTATAGTTTTTTGCTCCTCACAAAAGCGCATTGTCTCATTAGCCTGACGAGCCATTTTTCCTATCATAGCCGTAACATCTCCGGGGACTTTCAAATATCCCACTCCTGCTATTGCAAGATCAATGCCTTCTGATTCTTTATATTCAGATTCCACACCCTCCTCATCTTGCAATACACTATCTTCCCCCTTATCTTCTGACTGAGTTTTTGAGTCTTCCAATAAAGCTGTTTTTGATGTAGAATCTTTAACGCGGAAAGTTTCGACAACTGTTTGCACAGTTCCAATAACCTGCTGCCCTTTTGATATGATGTCAGGCACTTGAGATGCCAGTTCCTGAATCTTCTTGAAGTCTAATTTCATGCTAACTGATGGTTTAGGATTTTTTGAGTCTTATCAACCATAATGAGTGACTGCTTGTTGAGATTTCCGTTTTCATCAAGCAAAGGTGTTTGTGCCAGTTCACTCATTGATTTCACAAGGATAGCCGCACGCTGGAATGTCTTTGCATGTTCAGGATTAAGGGGAGAGAAAATTGGAACTATGACTTCCAATTCATCCAACGCAGGAATTATACGTCCTTCAAGTCTGGAGGTGACTGATAGTAATTCATCACTCCTCATTACCACTCCCTTCATTATCTCAGAGGCAGCCAAAGACTTCGCCTGCCACGTTTCAACATCTGCAAGATACTTTTCTGCATCAGTATGTTTCTGTGAGTATATCTTCCCGGCAACAATGCCAACTGAGGCAAGTGCAAATATTCCAGTAGCTGCCCAAGTAATGCCGGCTAAAACAGTTGTACCCGCAGCAACACCACCACCTCCGGCAGCTACTGAACCTCCTCCAAGCCATGCAAGAGTTGCCTGTCGCGCAGCAGCTCCAGACAATTGGCTTATTGCAGTGCCGGTACTTGCTGAACAGAGAGCTGCGACTGATGCATTGACAGCAGCCGGAACGCCCGCTAAAGCAGCTGCTGCAATACTACCCCCGGCAGTTGCTGTGGCCAGCAGATTGGAGCCATTCATTTCCACACTCTCAAGTTCCTTGAAGTCAGATTCTCCCAAAGACAGAGAGGAGGACAGTTCATACACTTTCTCCTTGACGGAGTTATTGAGTGATTCGACAATTTTTATGAAGCGTCCAACCGTGGTTTTAAGGATCTCACAACGAACGCGCCCAAATGTCTCCAATCGAGTATTGGCGAGAAAGCGTACATGCTCTATTTGTCGAGTAGTTTCTTCCATGATTTTATCTGCTTTCTCTTTCTTTTCATTTGCAGCCTTCCGATTCTCGTAGGCGGTTACGCCGGATACAAGTTTTCCCATATCCTTAGCATAATTGCCAACGTCCTCCATAGTGAGATTCTCTACATTGGTCTTTATTTCCGATGTCTTGGTTGAGACAAAATCAGATGTGTTGGAAATAGCTTTTGATCCGGCATCTATTGCCGAATCAACCAATTCTCCAATTGTTTTTTCTTTTATGGATTTAGCGGCATCATCATATGCCTTGGAAGCTGCCGCAGCAGTTTCCTTTGCTTTCTTTGCTATATTGTCAAGAAGTCCCATATCAGTCAAAATTGTTAAGTAGTTTGTCAATCCATTTGATTACCGAAGCGCGGGCGCGATCATTGATAGGAAGTTGCAAAAGGAGAGTATCCTGCTTTACACCATAATTTGATATGGGCAGCTCACGCCACCAAGTGCCGTAGCGGCGTGCCCCGCCATAATTGTCCTTGAGCTGTTGAGAAAACTCAGTGTCATCACCTTTAGTCGCTTCAACAACATATTTACCCTTCTTACGATATACAGAAATCTGAACAGGCTTAGTGTCTGATGTGATTGTGAAGGAGTCGTTGCCATTCTTCAAAGTCCAACCCCGTGAAGCAAGTTCCTTGATTTTCGCATCCCAAGCTTGAATATTGGAACTACTAACTGCCTCTTCATCTTCTTTCTGTTCCTCCTCAGTCTCTTTCTCCTTTTGCTCTGCTGTAGGTTCCACCTGACTTCCGGCTATTGCATCAATGAATGTATCAAGTTTAAGAGTATTATTATCAGCAGTGCATGAGGGATAAAGTTCACTACGGAAAATGCCACTGATTCGGTTAAGAGCTTCTATCAACTTTGCAATCTCGGTTTTATCTCCATTCCCGGTGGTTCTTATTACCTCAATGACATTATCAATAAATGATTGCACAACTCCTGGATCGGCATGCATTTGGATAGCCATCGTATGAAAAATCAAAGCCTTCTTATTTTCTTCAGAATTTTCTATAACATAGTCGGACAATGCAGAAAGGAAGTTATTATATGTGGATAGTTTCTCTATAAAAACAGTTGAATCCCGACGCTCTTTCCTTTCAATAGCATGTTGCGACTCCACGAGTTGCTGTTGAAGGACCTGCTGTAGCTTAGTCTGCTTCTCTGCCAATTCAGCTTGCAGTTTGATCTGCTTCTCATCTAAATCCGCCTGTTGTTCAGATTGTCCTTTCAATAGTATGAAAGATGCAAATACAGTCATAATCACGCCTAAAACGGCTCCGATAATTGTTACCGGAAGATCCCGACTATCAACGAGCGCGATAGTTACCATTACTATAGCCAAAATTGCAATACAGAATACTATCCACCATGTCTTGGAAAACAATGGCTTAGAGGATTCATGTGCCATGAATAATTCAGTGCCGCCGGGCTCATCTCATTGGCTTTAGGTTGAAAAAAAAAGCGTGAGAGCCGTACTGTTGCTCGTTCCACGATTAGAGGCCTTCGCATTGCCCGGTATAGTTGAACGAGCAAACCTGCAGAAGCCTCACGCAGAATATGTATAGATACGCCAAAAACAAACACTCCCGTGCTTGATATTAGCGATATAAACATATCCACAAGGCATCTACTGTTTGCTACATTCTTGACTATACCTGAAAGTTGCGAAGTTTCTAATCGTCAAGAAAGAGCGTCGAGTAAACGCTT
>JAAVHP010000014.1 GCA_014799665.1 Clostridiales bacterium | reverse complement strand
GTCCTCGCTGTTGTTACACGCTACCAGCGCTACAGGTGTTGCTGCCAGCAATACTGCCAGCACCCCTAGCGCTTTCTTTTTGCGTTTCTTGCTCTCGTCCATAACTCTTGCTCCTTTAAAGAGGGGATTGCTTTTGCAGCGTAGGCGCGGCATAGACGGGTAACATTTAGCAAATCGGCGACGGAAGTGTAGTCACTCCTACATGACCAAGCCGCCTAGCCAAGCGTAGCCCATTCCGCCGATGCATACGCTGTAAAAACATAAAGGCGCCATGAGAATATCATCTCATGACGCCTTCGTCTATATTGTTTGGTAGTTTACCATAATAATATTTGCTTTGTCAAGCAATTATACGAATTTTTTAATATTTATTTTCTTGGTTTTGTTAAGAAAATTTTATACTATTTCGCCGCGGACATCGCTTTAAGAAGCTTGCTGAGCGCTTCGTTCAAACGCTTCTTGGTTTCGGGCGAGCTGTTTTCGGGCTTAGCGCGTTCCTTTTGAAGTCTGGTCGCGACCTCACGCATAGCTTCGCGCGAAGCGCCCTGCTGCGATATTCTCTCGATTTCGGCGATTACTTCGTCGGCGGAACTGCCACCGCCTGCGGTTTGAGCTTGAGCGGTCTGCTGAGGTCTTGCCTGCGCCTGCTGTTGTGCCTGCGCGGCTTGTTGCTGTTGAGCCTGCTGCGCGGCGCGAGCCTGACGGAGCGCTTCCTCGCGCGCCTTTCTGCGAATTTCCTCGTCGCTCTCCTGCTGTTCTACTACGGGCGCTGCCTCGTAAACGGGCTGCTCTGCGTACGCCGCCTGCGGCTGTACGTATTCCTGCTGAGGCTCGGCATACACGGCCTGCGGCTCTTCGTAAGCCTGTTGAGGTTCCGCATAAACAGCCTGCGGCTCTTCATAGGTCTGCTGAGGTTCGGCGTACGTTGCCTGAGGCTCGGAATAAGCCTGATGCGCTGCCGCCGCGCCGCCGTTAACGTCGCCGTCCACTACGGGCGCGAACTTCTCGTAAAGCTTAGCAGCTTTGCCGTAAACCGCTCTGCCGACTATGCCGCCGATCAAAATGAGTATGCCGCCCAACATAAGAACGAGTGCGGGCGCGGTGTTTTGCGTAAACGCAAGCCATGTATAATCGACAACTTCCGCCGCTTCCTCGCCTTCTTCGAGTAGCGCAAACCCTGCATCCTTCGCGCCCTCGGGCAAAACCGCTATGGGCGAAATAACGAACGCGAGCGCCGCGCAAATAAGCGTTGCAACGAGCACGACCAACCAAACCTTGGAAATCAACGAATGTTTGTACGGTTCGTTAACGCAAACGTCCTCGCTGACGAGTATGGACGGTCTGACGTTACTCAAACGCGCGTTCTTATATCTCGTCTTAACGGACTGCGGCATTTTCTTCATAGCGGCTACCGCCTTGTCGGGATGAGCGACGGCGGATTTCATAGCCGAGGTCGTTTGTTTCAGCTTGCCGCTCACGAGCCCCATAACGAGAGCTACGACAAAAGCGACTACGACGACGGCGAGAAAGACAAACAGCCAAAGATTGGCGGTAAGCCCCAGCGTCTCGTGGAACAGCTTGTAGAGTGATTCGAGCATTATTTTCTCCTTTCGGCGGCAAAGGATAACCTAAGCCACACTACCGTGTATTTATTAATATACACCGCGTATATTTTAGTTTAACATATATAAAGAAAAAAATCTATACTTTTTGCAAAACTTTTTTCCGATTTTGCTAAAAAATCGCCAAATAAACGGCCAAAACGCCCGATTTTCGGGCTGTGAACGCCTCTATGCAGTCGCCCAACCCTAAAAATCGACAAACTCGCCCGAAGTAAACGAATACAGACAGGCGCGCTTGACCCTGATACCCGTCGACTTTTCCACCGCCTTGGAGTAGAGCTCGAGCTGAGTGCGGTAGCCGTCATTGCGCAAATGCTCGGGATCGCCGGTCTTGTAATCAACGATAATCGCCTTACCGTCCGAGTCGATGATAAACAAATCGATAACGCCCTGAACAAGTACGCCGGCGCCGTTATACTCGGTCGTTTTATAAAGCTCGTCGGCAGAGACGTCCACTATGAAATACTTTTCCTTGGCGTGTGCG
Source organism: Clostridiales bacterium (assembly GCA_014799665.1). Classification (NCBI taxonomy): domain Bacteria; kingdom Bacillati; phylum Bacillota; class Clostridia; order Eubacteriales; species Clostridiales bacterium. The sequence goes on along the minus strand of JAAVHP010000014.1, from coordinate 16,384 downwards.
CGCGCGTTTCTCACGAGCGGCGCGACCGCCTTTACGGCGCGCGAGATATCGTCGAAGTTTACTAGCTCGGCGTTTTCGCAAACCGCCTTTACACTGTCGATATCGGGATTTAGCAAATCGACAAGCTCCATTGCGCGGTGGTACGCCGTGCCACGCAGTCTTGCGTCCGCTCCGCCCGAGCCGACCGTATCTCTGTCGTCGTCTGTAACAGGCGGAATATATACAGGCAATTCATCCTCGTCCGCGCTTTCCTCTTCGCTCGCAACGCGCGTTACACAAGTTTTTATCGGAAGCTCACGCGCCTTATGTGTTTCGGTATACTTGGCGTTGGATAATTCCAAACGTGTTTTTATGGCCTCAACCGCTTTCTGGCAAACGTCTAAAGGCTCGTCGGCAGGCGCTCCCGAGTAATCGGGAACGTCGCTCGGCAGCGACGCGATATTGCGCATGAAATCGAGCATACGCCGAGCGTCGGGTGGCGACGGGTATGCGACGGGCGCGTCGGCGCGGCAGCAGCATAACAGTCGGCGTTTGGCGCGGGTAAGCGCAACGTACAATAGGCGCAGTTCTTCCTGCCGCGTGACCTGCGGCGCGGATAAGTTGGCCAAGCAATACGGGATACTTTTAGTAAGCGTGCGTGCGGCGGTATCGGGCGATTTTATAAATACTCCGCTGTCGCCGATTATCACCTTGCCCACGTTGTCGCGCTCATTAAATCTATGTTGGAGGTCAGCAACAATGACAAAATCGTACTCCAAGCCCTTAGACGAGTGAATTGTCGTAATGATAACGCCGTTACCGCTGTCGTCCGCTTCTAACTCGAAGTCAGCGGCGTCGTAATATTCGAGGAATGCATGAAGGTCAACACGCTTCGCCGAGGCATAGTCTATAAGCGCCTGCACCGCGCCCGCCTGTCCGCCGTTTTCGTACACAAACTGGAAATAGTCGATGACCGAAGTGATCTCGCCCAAAACGCTGCCGCAGTCACGCACCTTGGCGATCTTGGTAAACCCGTCGAGTATTTCGAAAAATCTGTCCAAGCGAGATTTAAGCGCCCCGTCGTAGGCGGCCGCCTTTTGAATAAAAGCGTGATCCTTGCCGTTAGGCGAAAGGCATGGTGCGTCCTCCGGAATAAGAGACTCTCCCGTTTTAGATATTTCGAGAAGCTCTTTATCCGAGAACCCGCCCATAGGCGAGCGCAATGCGGTATACAGCGCGACGTCGTCCAGGCGGTTGTCCACGCACCGCGCTATATCTACGAGCGCGACCGCTTCGGGATAGCTCTTGACAGACGACTTGCGCCCGAAGGTGTAGCTTATACCGCGAAGCTTTAATTCTGCGGCGAGAGAAGCACAAAACGTAGGATCTGCCGAGCGCATAAGCACTGCAATATCGCTTAATTTGAAATCAGTCTTTTTACTGCTTTCGCCCCTATTCTGCGCTTCACGCTCCGCGCGCTCGTTTTGCTCGGCGACATATTGGACGATACTATCGGCAATAAACTTTGCCTGCGGATCGCAGTCGTTTCCCGCCGCGGCGTTTTTAACCGAATACTCGCCGCTCATATCGTCCGACTGCTTTTTCTTCTCGACGGGCGGAACGGCAACAAACCGCGCGTCGCCGTACTTAATATCGGGTCTGCCGCAAACGAGCTTTTGCTCGGGCGTGGCGTAATCCACACCGCCGAAATCCTCGGTCATAACACCGCTCATAACACGGTTTACGAAATCTACAACCTCGTTCGAGGAACGGAAATTCTTTGCAAGCGCGATATGTGTTATTCCGCTTCCGTTTTCGGCGCGTGCAATTGCGTTTTTGAAATGCGACGGACTGCATCTGCGAAAGCCGTAAATGGACTGTTTGACGTCGCCGACAACGAAGGTCTCCGCGCCGTCGGTATGGCCCGAAGCATCGCTGCCGGCTCCAAGAAGATTGGCAATATCGTTTTGCAACGGGTTGACGTCCTGAAACTCGTCGATAAATACGAACCGCACGCCGCGCATAACGCTCTGCAAGCACTCGTCGTTTTTAAGCACACGGTACGCACCGTGTTCTAAGTCGGAATAATCGATCTTGCCCTGCTTTGCTTTGCTGTCGGCGTAAGCGGTCATCGCGTCGCGAGCGACGGCACATAACGCTTTAATATACGGATAGCTCTCTATCCCCCTCGCCTTGTCAGCTTCATCGTACTGCTCGCGGAGCTTTTTAACATTCTCTCTCAAATCGGAAAAGGTCTTACCGATTATCGATTTTTCGGGGGTATCGCACTTAAACTTTTTGCCGACGAGCGAAGTGAAGCTGTTTATCTTGCCGTCGATATAGTCGATAAATTCGTCGATTATTTCAAGATGCCCCGCCATCTCGTTTGCTTGCAGTCGCTGTTTTAGCTCGTCCACTTTATCTTGAATATCGGCGCGCTTATCGGCAAGCAAGCTTTTTAGCGCGGCGTCGTATTGATCGTCGGGCTTGGCGCGATCGAGATACTCGTCGGGATCGGACGTCGACAACGCAAAGTCGACAATATCGGACACCGCGTCTATAAGCCCGTCGCTGCTCCTGCGCGTTTTGAGCATATCGGATACCGCGGCGAAATACTCGTCGCCGCTTCTCTTTGCGCGCTCGATTGCCGCAATGACCGCCGCGCGTTTTATCAGCCCGGCTTCGCCTTCCTCGCAAACAACCGCCGCAGGGTCGATCTCCGCCGCAAAGAAATACTGCTTAACAAGCTTTTGGCAATAGCTGTGGAGCGTGCCTATATTACAGGTCGAAGTTTGTTCGAGCGCGGCGAGCGCGGCGGAGCTTATCCGCTCGTCGACATGGCGCGAAAGAATAGCTAGCTTTTCATTCAGCTTAATGCGCATATCCTGCGCAGACGCACGAGTAAACGTTACGATAAGCATATCATTTAGGCTAGCGCCCAAAAGAAGCTTGTTTATGATCCGCGCGATCATGACCGTCGTTTTGCCGCTGCCCGCGCCCGCCGACACGATTATATTTCCGTCCTCGGTAATTGCGCGGTACTGCTCGGGCGTAAACGGTCTGCCGTCATTAATGAGTAAGCTCACGCTATCGAATAATAAATTACTCATCGTCGCCCTCCTCTGCGGTACGCACCTTTACGTCCCCCAAACAGATGCCGCCGAACGGACAGTAATCGCAGCCTTTACTTATCGGCGTGCGCTCTATATAACCGTCCTCTATTTCGTCGTACGCAGTAAGCGCATTGCGCACGCATCTGTCTACGAGCTCGCCGAACTTGTCGCGAAGTAGCGTCGAGCCACTGTTACCGTGAACCTTGACCTCTCCGTCCTTACTCTTTAACCGTGCGGAAAAAAGATAGGACGACGAATAACCGTCTCGACTCGCAGGGTGCGACAATATATCGTTCTCGTACTCGACTATTAAATCTCCGTCGTTTATCATTCGCCCGTTCATGGGTTTGCTGTCCGCGTCGTACTTTTGCGCAAGCGTAACATAGAATACGCCGCTTATTTCCTTTCCGATAAGCCTCTTGTTTTCGGTATTGCGCATGGCCGACGCCGCATACAGCGGAAGCTGCATATCGGTACCATTAAGACACTTTTGAAGAGAGAAAACCTTTTTGCCAGTTTTGTAGTCGATTATACGGATATGCTCACCGCACTCGTCTATTCTGTCGATCATGCCGCGCAGCTCTCGTCGCACTCCCGCACCGTCGTTAAGATCGATATTGAATTTATCCTCGGTGGCAATGGGAATATACGAGCCCGACTTGATAATGTCGGTATTGATAACGGCAAAATCTACGGCGTCATCGATAAGATTACCGAGCACGGCTATATCGTCGATTTCCATCCCCTTGTTTTTAAGCGCTTTATCAACAAGCATAGCGACCTTCTCGCGCGAGCAATCGTAGGTCCCGTCCTTTATGAACAACTCCATAAAATCGTGCACGACCGTGCCGAAATCCGGCGCGCCGAGCACGCCCACGCGACGCTCTTTCAACCCGACCGAATGCTTCAAGAACCGCTTGTACGGACAAGTGAAAAAATCGGTAAGCTCGCTCGCGGACAAATGATCTAAGCTGACTCCGTCCAATTGTGAGTCGAACCCTGCCGCCGTCATTTTGTTTTGGGGCACGGCCGTAGCAACCGATTGATAAAGCTTGGACGATTTTCGCGCCGCTATCTCGCGTGCCGCGCCGGTCGTACAAGCGTGAAAAGTAAGCGCCTCGAGCGTTGAGCTTTCATCGAACCTATACCTTATATCCTCGCCAGACGCGACTTCGAGAACTCCGTCCATATCGAGAAAGTTATTCTGTTCGGCGTACTCTGTGACTTCGATTTTATCGGCAATCATGTACATAAAGCTCGACGGTTTACTGCGCCCCGCTTCCGAGTACGTAAAAAGCAGTTTCTTTGCGTTAATCACAACTGCTTGGAGCTCGATACGTTCGCGCTTGTTTTTGAGCGCAACCTTTGGCTCGATAACGCTACCCGATTTTTCGAGCGCCGAAAGCTCGCTGTCAACAAGCAATCCGTCATCGGCGGAAGCGACGGGCAGCAAGCCCTCGTTAAAGTCGGCGACGATAAGGAAGGGCGCAGATGACAGCCTAAGCGTTTGCGGAAGCGTGACCGAAACGGTATCGCGCCTACGCGGCACGGTCTTGATTTCCAGAGCGCGCGCCGCCGCAAAAAAGCTTTCGGCGTCCTCTTCGAAATCGCCGGACCCGAAATTTTTCAACAGCTCGGCGAGCTCGACTACGGGCGTGACAATATCCGTGCCGATATTAAGCTCCGCAGCGATACTCTCGAAGTCGAACTCGTCTATAACCTTTTTCACGGCGTTGCCGAACGAACCGTCGAACGCCGTAGTAAGCGCCTTGGCGCAAGCGACTGCGTTCTTTACCCCGTCGGATGCTTTCGAGTAATCGCGGTCGAGCGCGCCGTAGCCTACGCCGTGCGAGGTAACGTACGATTGAAGCACGAGCGCGTCAGAGTCGTCGCATCCCGAAAACGGGTTCCTGCACAGCGAAACAAGGCTCGCGCCGTCGCCGCCTGTTTTGAGCCTGTAGATATGATAGATCGCGGCGAGCGACGGTTGCTCGAAAAGCGGCGTGCTCTCGTCGGCATACACCGGAATTTCGTACTCATTGAGAATACGCAAGAGAGAGCGCGGTTCGGGACAGATTATAGAAACCTCTCCGTACGCGCCGCCTCTGCGGTCCACGTAATCGCGAATGGTTGCGGAAATATATTTGTACTGAGAAATACGGTCGGGCGCGGCGAAAGCGGGAACGCTCTGCACTCTGCCGCTCGGCGCGGTCGCTTTGTACTCGGTAAATGACAGTGCACAGCCCGCTATGCGGTCAAACACTCGACGGTTGAGCCGCGTCGTGTCTATATCGCCGAGTGAATAGCCGATAGCATAGAAATGCGCACGGCGAACGAGCGCGCTATTTGGCAATTCTCTAATGAGCGTGATAAGCCTGTCCACCGCGTCAACGTTATCATTTTTGAGTTTGTCGTATGCTTTTTTTATACGCGCCAAATCGCGAAGCTTACAAGCGGTATTGCGGTCGGTCGCCTGCGCCGCGGCGATATCGAGCTCTACGTCGGACGCGCCGATTTGCAAAAGCGTGGCGTACGCCTCGCGCCCGAACCCCGAGAACGCAGAAGCGCGCTTATAGTATTCGAGCTCATCCTTGACTGCGGCGATAGCACGCGACGTCAGCATCACCCCGCCCTCGCGCGACAGCGTGGTAACGGGCGAAATGCGCTTAGCCAGCCTTGATATCGTAAGCACCTCGCAGTCGAGCGCGCCGCCGCCCGAAAACAACGCGCGCTCAACGCTCTGGGTGTACCTGTCCGGCGTGAGCACTATGTAATCGACCTGCGGGTCGTACGCTCTGCCGTCAAGCTCTTCCTTTAACGCAGCCAGCGCGTCGGTATAATTATCGAACGATAAATCTCTTCTCTCGCGTTTTTCGGTCATGCAAATATTATATACTTTATTGAAAATAAAAGCAAGAGTAAATCAAATCGCAATTTCATAATTCACAATTTCCAATTACCAATTTATTTAACTTGCCAAACCCGTTAATTTGTGCTAAACTATCGGCATGAACAAAAGCATTAAAAGTAAACTTTGTATATTCCTAGCTGCTTCGACCGCGCTGTCGCTCGTAGCGTGCAGTACGGAAACGCCCGAAAGCGATTTCGATAATCCCCTGCCCTGGCACGACAATGCTTCGACGGGCTCGTACGAAAAGCTCGACTACGCCGTCAAAATCTACGACACCACGACAAGCACCGCCGAGGACGCGCGCACTCAGATAGCTGACGGCACGCTCACGTACACGCTTACCGAATCGCTGTCCGATTATTCCACTTATATCACCGTCAACATGAGTATGTCGGTAACGTATTTTCAGGACGCGCCCGCACCCGACGCGGGACTTACCGATACAATAACGAGTACGGTCGAGTTCGCATCGAACTCGCTCGCCGTTCGGCGCATGGAAAAAACGGTCGACCTCGCCGACCGCGCCGATACCGCCAACCTTTCGTACAATGTGACGGCGAACTACTTCAACGAGCACGACGAGCACGTGGCGACCTTCCATTATACAAAACAGGAAAACGCCGAAGAGCAAACCATGGCGCTGCCTACCGACGTTTGCCGCGATAACGAAATGATGTTCTACTGCGCTCGAGCGCAAGCAATAGGAAACAACAGCTCGACCAATTTCAAAATGGTAAATCTCTTCGACAGCTTCAATAACAATAAGCTCACCGAATACCGCATATCGGTATCGGGCGGCGAAACCCACACAATGAATATCGGCGACTGGGTAAAGGACTACGGCGTAGAAGCCGTTACCGACGAGCAAACGGGCGAAGTTTCCTACCCCGTGTCTTGCACGTACACGAGCATGATCATAAACGACGAAAAACACGGACCGCCTTACGTGGTTCTCTATTCTGACAAGGCGTTCACCAGCGGCGGCTACTCGCACAAAAAAATTCCAGTACGCATAGAGTACAGTCAATATACGGGGAACTCGCCCTACCGCCATACCGAATACACACTTACTGCCTGCGACTTTCAAAAGAAATGAGAAAGGCAATCATCCTTGTAAACGCTTACGCCCTCTCGCCGCTCACCCGTCAAGTCGAACGGTTGAGTGACGAGCTCAATAAACGCGGAGTTACCGTTGTCGCTTACCGCAACGACGGACTGCGCGCGGCGATCGAAAACGGTAAAACAACTGTTGACCACACCGCCGATTTTTGCATATATCTCGATAAGGATAAGTATATAGCTCGCATGCTCGAAAAGTCGGGCATGCGGCTTTTTAATAGCGCCCAAGCGATTGAGAACTGCGACGATAAAATGCTCACGCATATCTTGCTTGCAGATAACGGTGTAGCTATGCCAGACACTATACCGGGACTGTTATGCTATAACGACGGCGAACAGCTAAACGAAGTCGCGCTCGATAAGATCGAAAAACGGCTCGGGCTACCCGTGGTGATCAAGCTCTCCTACGGCTCTATGGGCAAGGGCGTGTTCTTAGCAAAAACGCGCACCGAGCTAAGCGCGACCGCAAAAAAGCTTCAACTCTACCCTCACCTATATCAGAAATATATCTCGTCGTCGCACGGCAAGGATATGCGCGTTATCGTGGTCGGCGGCAAAGTCATCGGTGGCATGATACGCTCATCCGACAACGGTGATTTTCGATCGAATATCGGGTTAGGCGGGCATGCGCAAAAAGTCGACGTGCCGAGCGAAATAAAAAAAGCCGCAATAAAAGCGGCAAAGATTTTGGAGCTTGACTACTGCGGCATCGACTTTCTGCTCGGCGAGAAACCACTACTATGCGAAGTTAACTCCAACGCATTCTTCGATGCATTCGAGGAAGCAACAAATATAAACGTTGCCGGCGCCTATGCCGACCATATCTTAAAAGAAGTTTATAAATAAACCGACACAGATTTGCGTGTATTATATACACTCTATACTGAAAGGATTGCCCTTAGCGGGAGTATAGTGCGCCTTTACGAGGAGCGCTACGTCGTTCTCGCCCGACGGTACGCGAAGCGCGGCTTGCATCTTTCCCACGGCAAGTAGCACTACGATTTCTTCATCAGGAATATCGACGGTAATCTCCTTGCCGTTTTTCAGTTTGCCCACGTTTTCGAACAGCATATCATCTGCGCGTAGCGACGCCTTAGACTTTTTAAAGCACTGAACATATAAATCGGGGCGCGTAACGCACTCGACGAAACTCCATTTTCTTTTGACTGTAAGCTTACGCATAACCACCGCCGAAATATCTTTTGTCTATTATACAATTCCCTGCCGACTTTTGCAAGCCTATAAGCATATAAAAAACCTACCGATTGGCTTTAACCTTTCGGTAGGTTTTAAGTATGTAAGCTATTATGCGTTTTTACGACTACGCCGCAAGCTGAGTTTGATTGACGTCACCATCACCCTCTTCGGTAACAGCATTCTTAGGACCCCAAACGACGTTAGCCTCGCCGTGCCAATCGTCGCGCCAGTCCTCGGGCTTCTCGGTGTAGTTGAGAATGCGGATCGTCTGCGCGCTCGTCCAATCGCTGAACGGATAATTGCTGCCCGTAACAGTGTTACTATCCAAATAAAGCTCAATTTCCGTAAGCGCGTGGCAACCTTTGAAAGTATCGGTATTCAACTTCGTCGGGAACGTGCCGCGGAACGTCACAGATTTAAGATTAGAACAGCCTTCGAACATACTGCCGGAAAGAGTGCGCATCGTATTGGGAATTTCAATAGTTTCGAGCGAAGTATTGTTACGGAAGATGCTTGTGCCGATAGAAATGTAGTTCGCATTATCGGGCAAATTAACGCTAGTAAGCGAAGAACATTCCGCAAAGCATTCGTTGCTAAGAGTCAAGTAACCTGTAATTGTTCCGAATGATATAGTTCCCAACAACGAGCATCCCTTAAATGCCGCAATATCAACTTTTCCGCAAGGGATTGTGATTTCGGCAAGACTCTCGCAGTTCTCAAAAGCTCGTCTGGGTATATCGTATAACGTAGAAGGCAAACTAATCGTTGTGAGCGAAGTGCAACCTTTGAACGTACCGCCCGACGAGGCAGTCGTGTTCGGAGAGGTCGCCGTGTAAGACCATAAATACATAACGCCTTTTTTGAGATCTGCGTTGAGCAATCCCGTGCAGTTCGCGAACGCATAGTTTTGTATTTTCACTACTGTCCCGGGTACGACTAATTTAGTTATGTTTGCACATCCCTCAAATGCGTTCTCGCCGATTTCCTTTAATTTAGTATATTTCTCTAACGAAACCTCGCCCTTTATTCCGCTTCTTCTGAATGCATGGGATCCGATAATCTGTATACTATCGGAAAGTGAGAAGCTCTCTAACGCCGTACAACGATAGAACGCAGCGTTACCGATTTGGCGTATACTTGCCCAGTCTACCGTAGTAAGGCTTGTGCAGTTCGCGAAAGCGCCTTCACCGAGATATGCCGAACGACTGTTAAACTTAACCGTCGTAATGGCAGTACCGTCAAATGGCGATACAACACTTACCCCGGTAGAAATATAATCGGCATCATACTGATAATTTGCAGAAGACAACGTAGCAGATATATATATGGGCAAAGTACCGGATGCGAATTCTACGGTAGTAAGTTGACTCGCGCCGGAAAACACTGGACCGGCTATATTCCATATACTTGCAGGTAAAACAATGGTCTCTATTCCGCTACCGTTAAATACATTTGAGCCTATCGTATCGATCTTAATACCGCTTGCGAAATCAAGATTTTTTAGATCTTCACAACCCATAAATAGTTCGTCTTTAAGCTCGTACACTTGATACGGAATTTCTACCGTCGTAAGATTTATACAATTCTTGAATGCGGCGCTTCCTATGCTGATTACCGTCGACGGGAGATTGATATTAGCAAAAGCGCAATCCTTAAACGCACTGTCGCCTATTACGGCAAGACTGTATACTTCCTTATTTTCTTCCGTGCGCGTGGCGAAGGTAACGGAAGTCAAGCCGCAACCGTCAAACGCGTTGGCGCCTATCGTGGTTACCGTGGACGGGATGGTTATTGTCGTGAGCTTGCTGCAACCGGAGAACGCGCCATCGCCTATACTAACGAGACCTTCCGAAAGCGTTACAGAAGTAAGCTCGGTACAGTCCTTAAACGCACCGGACGGAATAACCTGAACACTATCCAACACCGTAACGCTTGTTATAGCCGTTTTGGCAAATGCTGCGGCGGCTATAGATGTTATAGTATTAGGCAACGAAATCACACCCGATGTTGAAGAAAGCACGCCAATAATCCTTGTTTCCGACATGTCGTAAATAGCTTTTCCGTCTGTACTCTTATAAAGAGTATTCCCCGCCGCAACGTCGATCGCGGAGAGCGCCGTACAACCGGCAAACGGGTTATCGCCTAAATTCGTAACGGACGCCGGAATATTGATTGTAGTAAGAACATCGCAGTTTTCAAACGCACCATTATCAATACTGGTAAGTCCCTCGGAAAGAGACAACGTTACTATCTTAGTGCCGCTCAATGCATTTACGCCTATATTCCTAATACAATCGGGTACGGTGAATTCGGTTATACTAACGCAATTTTGGAATGCACCGTCGCCGATATCGGTAAGCATACCACCTATACCCGTGAACTCAACAGTCGAAAGATTAGTGCAATCCGCAAACGTATAAGTACCGAAATCGGCATAAGCGTCAGTCGAGATTGAAACACTTGTGAGCGCCGTGTTATTAGCAAACACGTTGCTACCGAAAGAAGTAACCGCGGTGGGCAGCGTGAGCTCAACAATACCACAACCGTAAAAAGCACTATTACCCAATGTTTCGATATTATCTGCATTTTCTATACTCTCAAGTTTGGAACGGTTATAGAATGCATAATTACCTATGGAAACACTGCGTCCGCCGAAATCTATCGTTTCAAGATTTACACAATCGATGAACGCACCGTTACTGCTGGCTGTAGTTGTAGTAATAGTTAGAGTTATGGCGTCGTCCGAATTTTCAAAAATCAGATTTTTCAAACCGTTGTATTGTTTGAATGAATTTAATTGAATGGTCGTAACAGACGCTGGTATTGTTACCGTAGCTAAATTATCGCAGTTTCTGAAAGCATACGTTCCAATGGTAGTCAAGCCGCCAAGCCCTTTCAACGTTGTAAGCGATGACGCACCGTCAAACAAGTAGTTGGGAAAGGCGACGGTACGATTACCGAAATCTATTTCCGTAAGATTAGGGCACCCGATAAACATACGGTACGGCTCATAATCGGTAGTTGAGCTAGTGGCAGAAGTACAGCTTTTAATGGTCAGCGTAGCCGTACCTTGGTTGAACTTTATTTTTTCAAGTTTGTCACAACCGTTGAACACACCGTATGTTTTACCCGAACCGCTATTATTGCCAAACGTTGTAACACTGCCCGGGATATCGATCGTTACTATCTTAGTGCCGCCGAATGCTTCCTCACCTATTGTTAGCAAGCCTTCCGGCAACACAATACTCGAAACTCCGGTATTTTTGAATGCGCTATTACCTATAGCTGTCACTGTAGAAGGTATATTGATCGTATTAAGCTTTGTACAATTTTCAAAAGCGCTTGCATTTATGGCAGTAAGCCCACTCGGTAGCGTAATGGAAGAAAGATTACTGCAGCCGATAAACGAGCTACCAATTGTCTTCACACTATTGGGAATCGTTACGGAAGTGAGTGCCGTGCAGTTTTGGAACAAAGTAGTGCCTAAACTATTTATGTTTGCTTCAATGTTTGCTGTTGTAAGATTAGAACAACCGTTAAAAACACCCGTACCAAGTGACGAAACAGTTGAAGGTATTGTAATTGACCCAAGACTTGTACAACCACTAAATACACTATTACCGATCGTCGTAACGGTTGACGGTATGGTTATCGACGTCAACGACGTGCAATTAGCAAACGTGGATGCGCCAAAAGATTTTATACCTGTTCCGATCGTAATACTACTTAACGCACTGCAACCACTAAATGCGATATTACCTAATGAGGTTACACTGTTGGGAATAACTACGTTATCTAATTTTCTGCAATTTTGGAACGCATTTGCTCCGATTGATTTCAACGCATAATCGCTTTGCACCTTAGGAGTGAACGTTATGCTCAGCAATGAAGAACAACCATTGAATGCACTACCGCCAATAGTCGTTACGTTTTTGGGGATGGTTATGTTCTCCAATCCACTGCATCCATTAAACGCGTTAGCTTCTATACTCGTCATAGGGCAGTCCGACGGAATAATTATTTCTTTCAAGTTCGTACAACCGTTAAACGCATAAGCACCTATGGTTGTAAGCTTCGACGATTTATCCTCGTCATCGTCGTTTTCGGCAGGGATATTCTCAAAAGTGATTTTTCTCAAATTCGCACAACCGTTAAACGCACGCGGACTAATCGATTTTACGTCAAAGGGCACTACGAAATTCGGAGACGCGTTATTCGGAGAATACCATACCAAGTTCCTAGAACCATCGGAATTATTCGTATACTTAACAATCTGCACTGTGCCGTCTGTGCTGTCACCGTGAATCCTAACCGCCGTTGCCGGAATATTACTGGCAAGCGTTATATCATATATTTTATCTACCATTGCATTTGGCAACACCAAACTCGTAAGCGTAACGCCGGAGAAAATTTGACTTCCTACGCTAGTTACAGACGTTATATTCGGGAATTCAAACGTCGTTAAAGCAGTGTTTTGGAAAGAATTGCCACCCACACTCGTAAGACGACTGTCACCGTGCTGAGTATCAAATGTTACTGATTCGAGCGAGGTACAATTTTGAAATGCATAAACACCTATTGAGGTAAGCCGCGCCGGCAAAATAATTTCCGTTAGAGCCGAACCGGTAAACGTACCGGTAGAGGATAAACTGTTCATTACCAAATTAGGCAATGCCGCAGCTTGCGTCTCATCGGTATACTCGTCTTCTTCATTCTCCTCAAACACTACATTAGTGACGCCGGATTTATAGAATGCAGTTGACCCTAAATATGTGGTTTCCTTCGAGATCGTGACGGTGCCGTTCTTTGTAATCGGACAGAACAAAAGCATCCATTTATTTATTTTATCACCGTTACCGTCTGTGCCGGTATAGTACAAAATACCTTGATCGTCGGAATAATAAGTCCCGCCTTCCTCAACATTGAATTCCCTTAATGATGTTAAAGGCGAAACAACGTTATAATTTTCCGTTATCTTATATGCGCTGGAATAATAGTAAATAAACGAAGCAGGATCGTCTTTTAAAGCGGCGGTACGCTTAGGTAGACCCAAAGACTCAAGCGATATGCAATCTTTAAATACATCCTGCCCAAACGAAACGTTACCCTCCGTACTTCCCGCTGTATAAGTAACCGAAACAAGTGACGTACAACCGCTGAACGCCTCTTTACCTACTGCATATTGTGTGCCCGTACCGTTCTTAATCTTCGAACCGAGGTTTACTGTAGTAAGGCTCGAGCAACGACTAAACATATACCCGGGTATACGCGTTAATCTTTCGGGAAGCGTTATATTCACTAACGCCGTGCAACCACCGAAAATACCGCCGCTCGTTGCTTCCGCGATGACAAGATCAACGTTGCTATCCTCAAAATTGACAGTAGTTAACGCTGTGCAAGAACTAAACACGCCTGTACCCATGCTTGCAACCTTTGCGGTTACTGTAAATTCGGTAAGCGCTGTATCCGAACCGAATGTAGAATTGCCTATTGTATGTAAATCATTTGTCCCGTCTTCCTTCTTTGCAAACGTTACCGACCCGAGCGATTTACAATTATTGAATGCAGAGTTACCTATACTCGTTATACTTGCAGGAATTTCTACACTTGTAATAGCCGTACCGTACAAAAAGAAGTTGGGTATTTGCGTTAATCTCGACGGAATATTTATTGAATTAAGCTTATCACAATTTTGGAAAGTATTCGCGCCGATTGTAATAGATTTGGTACCGCCTTCCTCAAACTCAACCGTACGAAGCCCTTTACAATTTTGGAACGCATTTGCCCCAATAGTCTCAACGTTCTTTCCGATTATAATCGAAGTAATATTATTATTTCCCTTAAATACGCCTCCCCCAATAGAAGTAAGTGTATCGGGCAATACAACCGCACCCGATTTGGTGTACGGGAAATAAATTAGACTTTCGTATGCGCCTTTGCTGTCGATCTTATATATGATGTCGTCGTACTCTGTATAATTTTTATGACCTTTCTCCACAGTAACGTGAGCAAGGTTTTTGCAATCGGTAAACACGCCGCTACCGACGTTGGTTATAAATAAGCGAATGGTGAACGAAGTTAACCCCTCACAACCTTCAAATGCGCTTACGCCGAGCGACAGCTTTGCTCCGTCCTCCGCTCTATCCGCATAGCTTACCGTTCTCAAATTCTTGCAAGAGCAGAAAGCATAATCACCTAGTTTCGTTAATTTTGCAGGAAGTTCTACGACAGTCAGCCCCCTACAACCGTTAAATGCATAGTTGCCGACCGTAGCGACCTCCGCACCAAACGTAAACGTTTTAATATTAGAACAACCGTCGAATGCGGAATTACCTATGCTCGTTACCGTATTGGGAACTGTAAAGGCAGTCAACGCGGTGCATTTATAAAAAGCTTTATCGCCAAGTGCGACTACATTCGAACCGTCCGCAAACGTAACCGACGACAATCCGGCGCAGCTCGCAAACGAACTCTCGCCGAGACTGAGACTGAATAGATTATCTTCAGCACCCGCAAAGACAACGGTATTTAACGTCTTACAACCCTCAAATGCACTTTGCCTAACATTAGTAATCCACGAAGGAATAGTAATACTTGTAAGATTTGTCGCTTTATAGAATGCCTTTTCGCCTATCGAAGTAATAGCCGCCGAAGTTATGTTACAAGTCGTCTTCGCCACGGGGAAATAAACGATTTCTTTCGCCGCCGTTTCTACGAGCATGTCATCGACTATGGAGTATTTTCCGCCCTGCTCTACGTCCACCGTATTAATCGCCGTACACGAGTAGAACATATTTGCATTAAAGCTTTCCATACGCGCAGGGAACGCAATAGTAGTGAGTCCGGTACAGTTGCGGAACGCGTTGTCCTCTATTATAACCGATTCTATATCTGTGCCTTCGAGATTCTTATTGAAATTAACAGAATGAAGATCGGCGCAGTTATAGAATGCATTACCGTAAATATGCGTGACGCTTGTAGGAATATTTACGGTGTTTATTTTGCCGGCATTGAACGCTCGTTCCGAGATTGCCGTGACAATGTTTGGAATATCAAGAGTCCCCGTTCTACCTGCGGGTACATATTTCAATTCGTATGCGTCTTGTTTATTATCGTACACTACCAAAACGCCGTTGGGTGATGAATAAATAGGCTCGACAACTGTTGAGACGTGCTCTATATTTATCTCTTTTAAGTTTGAGCATTTATCGAACGCACTACTGTCGACCTCGATATTTGTAACAGTATCGTATATCGTTATTCTTTCGAGAGTGCTGCAAGATTGGAAAGCATAAGCGTCGACGACCGTTACCAACCGTTCGCCGTGAACGTCGTCGTCATAGCTCTTTGGCACGGTTATTTGCTTAATCGACGAGCTTACCATAGTGTTTGCACACTTCGCAACCGCGTAAGTCTTACTGTTTTCGAGATACACAAAATTGAACACGCGTAAATACTGCGCGTACATTGTCACGCCGAAACGATTTTGCCAACCGCCATAGCCTTCGCCTAATTCGTTCGTATAACGTATACCGCCTGTCGGTGCACTGAACCAACCGACAAAGATATCACGCGCATCGTTGGGCGTAGGTACTTCGAGTTTATACGGTTTAGTGTATTGCAAAGTACCGGAAGTGCTAACCCCTTTACCGTCACCGTAATCGTATTTTGCCGAATAGATATCGGGCGTCCAGTCTACAAACAGCATCATATCGCCGGCGCTTTGCAACGTCATGTCGCCCTCGTATTTCTGTCCGTTTCCGTTTGCTCCACCTATTGAATTATACCAACCGTTAAACACGTAGCCTAATAAAGCCGTATCCGGTAATGTAAGAGTATCCCCGATTGCAAGGTATTGATCGTTTACAGCCGATCCACCCTGCGTATCGAACTTTACAGTATACGCATATACGTTTATCTCTTCGCTCTCGTTAGCGTTGCTTACAGTTATCTTATTGTCGCCGGCCTTCGTCAGCGTTATCCTTGTCGACGTCTTTCCGTCCGTTATCGTCTTTACTGTTACGCCGTTGACCTTTACGGTATAGTCAGTCACGCCCAATACAGG
>JAAVHP010000013.1 GCA_014799665.1 Clostridiales bacterium | reverse complement strand
TCCTCATGGCAGAAAGGCGCTATCGAAAATGCAAATAAACTCATTCGACAATATATCCCGAAAGGAACAGACTTTTCAACATTGACGGATGCTTTTATTCGCAAAATTCAGTACAAAATTAACCGAAGACCGCGGAAGAAGCTCAATTTTTAATCTCCAAAAACCGTTTTCTTCCGAAGAATCACTAATTTTGCAGTTGCCAGTTGAGAGTAGGTTGTTCGGTTGCATTACTTGTAGATGCAAATTATCTACTGATTTAGGTGGTAATCTCAGAATTTATTTGTAACTTTGCGTTTAACATCAAAGTATGGTAACAGGAAAGCAAAGCAAGTGAAATGGAATCACAGAAGATTAACGGGATAAAAGTTGCGTTAGTTGAGAATGGTAAAACCGGTAAATGGCTTGCCGAACAGGTCGGTAAAAATGAAGCTACGGTTTCCCGGTGGTCCTCCAACAAAATGCAGCCTTCCCTTATATACTTGTGAGGATTTCAGAGTTACTTGATATTGATGTTAAAGACTTAATTGTAAACAACAAAGCATAGTCATGGACAAGAAAGATATATTTAACCGAATAGAATATGTAGTGGCGTGTGTTGGAGCTTTCGCACAGCGATTTAACCTCTCCAACATGCAGGCATACGCATACCTGCGCCGTTTTACAGGTATAGATTTCCTTCTCGACTGCTATGCTGCCGAGCATACCCTATCCATCGACGATGCCGTCTCAGACCTTCAAGTCATTTGCCAACGGGAAGGAGGTAGGATATGATACGATTATATCACGGCTCAAACGTAGCTATTGAGGAGATTGATCTTTCACGCAGTAAACGTGGCAAGGATTTCGGACAGGGCTTTTATCTCAATGCAAACCCTGACCAAGCTATGGAGATGGCTGTTCGAACAACACGCTTTCTCAACGAAGGGACTCCCACTTTATCTTGCTTTGAGTTTGATGAAGACGAAACTATAAAGAATGGGCTGAATATAAAGGTCTTTCCTGACTACTCCGAAGAATGGGCTGAATTTGTAGTTATGAACCGAAAGAATAATTCCGATATTCCGGCTCATCCTTATGATATTGTTATCGGACCCATTGCCGATGACACGGTAGGTGTTCAGATTCGTCGTTTCATACTGGGTTATATGTCAGCGGCAGCATTGGTTGAAGAACTAAGATTTAAAGGCGACCATGCTGTCCAATACTTCTTTGGCACCCCAAAAGCCATAAACCTCTTAAAACGCAGTAAACTATGACACAAGACATACAATTTCAGATAGAATGCCTTGCGGCAGAACTCGCAGAAATGCTTATGGCAGAATATGGTTGGGATATACACCGAGCCCTTGACGAGCTTTATTCATCAACTACCTTCGCAAAGCTCAACGATCCCGAATGCGGCCTTTACTATCAGGGCGCAGTCTATATCTTCCAGTTCCTCAAATCCGAAATCGAAACCGGCAAGCTTACAGTATTATATAGCAATTAATGAAAAAACATTATTTTTTTGATTATTTATGAATTTCAAGTTTCAAATAAATGATATTGTTAAGTTGACTGATTCCCCAAGAAGCCCTCTATACTCTTGATCACATGTTGCATTTATTCAGAATCATTGTCATAAACGATGATACAGTTACATTGAGGTCTCATGGTTTTATGACGTTTGACACAAAACTCAAAGACATTCAGCCTGTGCCAATTAATGGAACGGATGATAAAAACATATATTACGATCCTGTGGTAATGGATACATTTGTGCAAAATACGTGGGATGAAGTTCCTGCACAACATACTGACTATTCATATTCTATGGAGCACTTCAAAAGATGTTCGTATAAGTCTAAAACCTTTTTCGATATGGTTAATGAGTGATGGCTTAGGAATGTTCATGAAGTACAGCGATTTCTAATTGAAGAGTTTCATCATGATGAATTAAAATTTTGATTATGGCTAAGATAAAGACGACCCAAAAACAGAAAGAGGAAGTCCTCGAACAAATCGAGAATTTCAAAGAAAATTCGTATAGCTAACTCCATGGCTACAACTACCCTTATTCAAATACCCCTTCAATAGCAACAGAACAGTAAACAACTTAATTTTATGTTTGAAGATTTAAAAACAATAACAATAACAGGAGGCTTTTTTGAGCAAGCTACAACTCTAAAATTGTTTAATGAGAAACAATGTATGAGTATTATTTATGGTCGAAATGGTAGCGGAAAAACCACTATTGCTAAAGCTGTGCGACAATTAGTGGGAAAGGATAACGAACACCCGACAGAGGATGGATACGTGTCCTACACTGTATCAACAGATGGGATAATTTCTGATGACAAAAAGGAATCCGTGTTCGTTTTTGACGAGGAATTTGTACGTGAAAATGTACGAATGAAAGGTAATGGTTTAGAAACTATTGTAATGATGGGAGAACAGGTTGCCCTTGATACACAGATAACTCAAAAAAACGTAGAAAAACAGACATTAGAGCAGAAAGTAGCACAACAAACAATTCAAAAAGAAAAATTTGAGGATAAAAGCGATACATCTTCACCGTTATACTTCTTTAAAAAGATAAGAGAAAAACTGCGCGAAGATGGCGGTTGGGCAGATATAGATCGTCTGGTAAAACGAAACTCTGTAAAAAGTCATGTGACTGAAGATTTGGTAAGACGATTTGTTTCTATGGAAGAGCCAAAAGAGACAGAGGATAATATTCGTCAAATGCTACAGTCTAACCTAGCGTTATATGCTCAGACTGAAGACGCCCAGACAATTGCATGGTCCCCAATGGCATTGAACATTCCTGATAACTTGGAACAGGTTGCTTATCTAATACAAAAAAGAATTGAAAGACCTGAACTTAGCGAACGAGAGCAAAGGCTTCTTGCTTTTTTAGAAAAACATTCAGAACATCATCTACAAGAAACAACGCTACAACTAACCATTGAAAAATGGCCATTTTGCCCATTATGTCTAAGAGACACCAGTAATGATGACTATGCAAATATCAGTGAAACCCTTAAGCGTATTCTTAACAAGGAGTCTGAGATGTATCGCGCTTCCTTAGATCAGGCAATAGGCGAATTCGCTCATTTTGATGTTGTCCTACCTATGTTACCGCCACTCAATGAAAAAGACAAAAGACGTGCTCAATTGTCAATAGAACAATTGAATAAGGACTTGGACATTATAAGAAATAAGATAGATCAAAGGAAAAGAGACCTATACGGGGTAGTAACTGAAGCTTTCAATGCGGACATGAAATCCAATTATCAAGCACATATTGCTGAGTATAAGGAAGCCATGAAGACATTGGAGGTATGTGTTGCAACGTTTAACAGTTCTGTTAATGAACGCGAGAAACTGAAAAAACGGATAATGCATGAGAATGAACAGCTAACTAAAATGCGCCTGAAAGCATTATTTGATGGCTACAATAAGGCTACTAAAGCTTATGAAAATTGTAAGAAAACTTTAATACAGTTTGAAAAAGATAAAGAGCGCACGGAGAATGAAATAAAAGAATTGAAGGCTTTAGCAGCACGAACTGATATTGCATTGGATTATATAAATAATCAATTGCAATATGTATTTTATAGTACCACCAAAGCAAAGCTAACGGCCGGAGAGGGATGTTATAAGCTAAAAATAAATGGAAGAAACGTCCCACCAAAGAAAATCAGTGTTGGAGAAAGAAATGTACTTGGATTGTGTTATTTTTTTGCCAAATTATTCAGTAACAAGAAATCCGAGCACAAGTATAAAGATGAGATACTAATAGTGATAGATGACCCAGTATCGAGTTTTGACGCAGGAAACAGATTAGGAGTAATATCTCTCCTTAGACATCAGTTTTATAGCATCCAAAAGGGAAATCCGAACAGTCGTGTGTTGGTGCTAACTCATGATTTACGTTCAGCATTTGACCTAGTTAAAATCTACTCAGAACTCAATAATGGAAAAAATGGTCAAAGAAAATTCTTTGAACTCTCAAATAAGCAAATTAGCGATCGAGTAGTCTCAAACGAATATAAGAAACTACTGGAAAGCGTATATGAATATGCTATGGGTAGGACAAGCGATGAATACTTAGAAACCAGTATTGGAAATGTAATGAGGAGACTTATCGAGGCATTTGCAAGTTTCTGTTATAATAAGAGCTTTGAAGAAATGATGTGTCACCAAGGTGTACTGAAATCTATTCCTTCAGAAAAACGAACATACTATGAGAATTTCATGTGTCGTCTTGCACTAAATGGAGAGAGCCATATGGAAGAACGAGTTTACGGGCTTAACACGATTACTCCATACTTTACTAAACAAGAAAAGATTCAAACGGCTAAAAGTTTACTTCTATTTTTGAGTTATGTGAATGAAGAACATATCTCATGCTATTTGGCCCAAAAGAACGATAGGGATGAGAATAAATTGTCTGAGATCAATAAATGGAAAGAAGAAGAGTTGCTTTGGTTCGAACAATAAGTAGATAATGAGAAACAGATATGAATTCTAGCGATATTATACTCTTTCAAACGCAGGGAGGCGAGATGAAGATTGAGATTCGGCTTGCCAATGAATCTGTGTGGCTAACTGCCGACCGGATGGCGGAACTGTTTCAACGTGACCGTTCGACCATCCAAAGGCACGTTAAAAAGATATATGAGGATGGAGAATTGAAGTCCGATTCAACCTGTGTATTTTTTGCACAAGTTCAGACTGAGGGCAAACGTCAGGTGGAACGCCAAATCCCAATCTATAATCTTGACATGATTAAAAGCCGACACCGAGTATGATAAATTCCGCGAGCGCACCTAATACCAACTATCCCCGGTCGAAATCCACTTCATCGAAGCCTTTGAAGCCGAATAAAAGAAACTTCGAGGAAAGCAATAATGCAGAAAGCGCAGAAAATGCAACCCTACGATGAATAATTGATTACCTCCCAAGAACCGCTACGATCTGAACCAACGCGACGGATTAACCCATTCTCTATTATTTTTTTAATTGCAATTTAATTACATCTGGCGTCACACCGCATTCAATTGCCATTTCGTTCCTTGTATTATAAGGGTTGAGCGCAATCAACTCCAAAATCTTCTGGTAGTTTTCTGGGCATCTTGTTCGGTTTGTATCGGTTGCTGATCACCACTGATAGACATGAAAATCTCACGATAAATCACGGCTGTAACTCCACCTTGCTCAACAGTAAATTCCGTACGTTTAAGATTAGCATTATCAAAAGCCTTCATTATCTTTTCATAGCCGCGTCCCCATGCCTCAATGAAACCGGCACGGTAGAATACCTGAGCCATCTTTGGATTACGCGGTTTAGATGTATGTTTACTCATTAGAGTTTCCACGGTATAATCTTCCGGCAACACACCTTCATTCCACAGACGAATATGGTCATCATAGATACTCATCTGCTTCCACGTACAGAATTGCAATTTGTGGACGATACTGTTGAAAATTTGGCTTAAGGGTCAAATTGCAGGCTGAAATCGGATCGCCGATGCATTAAGGGTCAAATTGCAGGCTAAAAGTTGTATAACGTCTTGACTATTTGTATTTTTAGGCATTTGAAAAGAAATGATTG